>JBBSMX010000021.1:0-43029 GCA_038232935.1 Rhodothermales bacterium
CGAGGGTCGGCGAAGGTGCCCGTGAAGGAGAGCATGGTAACAGCGGATCGTCGTCGGAGACCCCTATCATACTGCACCCGACGAGTTGTGTATACACCGTAGCCCCGGGGGGAGGAGTTCCTCAACTGCGTAAGTCCTATGAGGTAGAAGAGCGCGTCGAGCACGGCACGGGGGGGGTGCTGGAGGAATCGTTGGCGCGCGACGCCCAGTGGAAAGCTATCGCTCCGCTGCTCGCAGGTCACCGCCCGATCAAGCACTACCCCCGCCATGTCCTCGACGCCCTGCTCTACCTCGCCAAGACCCGGATCGTGGGCGATCCGTCCTGCCCGTGGCGCTACCTTCCCGACTCGTACCCGCCATGGCAGAGCGTCTACTACGTCTTCCGGCGCTGGGCCGAGCGCGGGCTACTCACCCGCCTCGTCCATCGCCTCCGCCGCGCTGTGCGCCGCAAGGCGGGGCGGGTACCGAGCCCTTCGGCTGCCGTCATCGACAGCCAATCGGTCAAGACGAGCCACGTCGGCGGGGAGCGAGGCTTCGATGGCGCGAAGCTTGTCGAGGGCCGCAAGCGCCACATCCTCACCGATACGCTCGGGCTGCTCTTGGCCGTGCTTGTCCACCCGGCGGGCATCAACGACAGCCAGCGAGTGCCGCACTTGCTCGAGCGGGCGTGCGGTACCGTGCCCCGGCTTCGTGTGGTCTTCGCCGACCAGGGGTACGCTGGGACGCCTGCGGGTCTCATCTGGCGGGTCTTCGGGTGGCGGTGGTCGCTCGTGCGCCGCGCGAGGCCGGGGTTCGCGGTGCTCCCGCAGCGGTGGGTGGTGGAGCGGACGTTCGCGTGGCTGGGTGGCTACCGCCGCCTCTCGAAGGACTACGAGCGGCGGTGTGCCACGAGCGAGCCATGGTCGAACTCAGCGCCATCCGGCTCATGATCCGCCGCCTCGCGTAGCTTCCCCAAACAGTTTCTCAGAGGTACACATCAGGCTCGTCCACGCAGCACGCTACCGGTACCCGTGGGAATAGAAGAGGCCACTAAGTTATAATGACTTAGTGGCCTCTTTCTCCCTTCCAAGTGCCCGGGACTGGAGTCGAACCAGCACGGCCGTTAAGCCACACGCCCCTCAAGCGTGCGTGTCTACCAATTTCACCACCCGGGCGGGGGGAGGACGAACGTTGAGTGACCACTCGGGACTCGTCGTTCTAAGCTCGTCGTTCGTCGTGACTCCGGTAGGGCTCGAACCTACGACCCGCTGGTTAAAAGCCAGCTGCTCTACCAACTGAGCTACGGAGTCAGCGAGCCCGAAAGGTACGAAGCGGGGGCTACCGGTGTCAATCAGACCGGTCGCGTGGGCCGGTGAGGGGAGCGAAGTATACGGCCCTCAGACAGGGGACGGCTTTCGGTTGCGTGCGAAGTTTAGGCAAATCCAAATCGACGCTGTACCTTGCAAATCGTCCCCTTTTCAACCCCGTCCGAGCACCCGATGAGACGCTTCGCTTGCCTCCTCGCGCTGGGCCTCGCGCTGCCCTGCGCGGCCCAGAACCCATCGCTCGAATTCGTGGGTGAGGTGGATTTCCCCATGTCCGCCGCCGGTAACGGTACGTCGGACGTGTGGGGCTACACGGCCCCCGACGGCGCTGAATATGCCATCGTCGGCGTGCGCGACGGTACGGCCATTGTCTCGGTGCCGGATCTCGAAATCCTCCACACGATCCCGGGTCCGACGCAGAACGATTTTTACTACCACCGTGACATGGTCGTCTACGGCTCCACGCTCTACGTTGTCTCCGAGATGCGGGGGGCGAACGAAGGGGTGCAGGTGATCGATCTCAGTGGTCTTCCCGGAACCGCCGAACTCGTCACGTCCATCACGGCGCCGGGGCAGATCCGCTCGCACAACATGGACGTGGACGCTGCGATGGGTTACGCCTACGTTCTCGCCCAGGGCTACAACGGCGTCCGCATCCTTGACCTCGCCGACCCGCTCGCGCCTGCCGAAGTCGGTTGGGTGCCGCTCCCGAATGGGCACGACGTCCACGCGCGCGGCGACACACTCTACGTGGCCGAGGGATATCAGCCGACCTTCTCCGTCTGGAACGTCGCGGACAAGCAGGCCCCCCAACTCCTCGCACGGGTGCAGGTCCCCAACAGCGGCTACGTCCACAACATCTGGCCGAGCGACGACGGCCGCTACGTCGTGACGACGGAGGAGACGGTCGGGAAGACGGTAAAGGTGTGGGACATCACCGACCTCGACGACATCGAACTCGTCGGGGAGTACCTCGGCGCGAACGGGCTGGCTCATAACGCGCACGTCATGGGGAATCTCGTCATCCTCTCGCACTACAGCGCGGGCGTGACGGTCGTAGACATCTCGGACCCCGCGAGCCCGGTGGAGGTGGCCCGCTACGACACGACGCCCGGGAGCGATGCTAGCGGCTTTTTCGGCACATGGGGCGCGTACCCCTACACCGCCAGCGGCTACGTCTACGCCAGCGACTTCGACGGCAAGCTGACCGTGTTGCAGATGACGAACGGGGCCGTGACCGCGGACGAGCCCGTTGCGCCTGCCGCGTCCGTACTCGCCGAGGCGTACCCGAACCCGTTCCGCACGGGCGCCACGGTCCGGTTCGAAATGGCCGAGGCCGGGCCGGTGCGTGCGGTGCTCTACGACGCGCTCGGACGCGAGGTGGCTGTGCTCGCTGACGGCGACCGCGCGGCAGGCACGCACACCCTGACGTGGGGGGCCGGGACGCTCCTGCCGGGCGCGTATTTCCTGCGGCTCGAAGCCGCGGGAACGGCGCAGACCCTCCACCTCGCGCGGGTGCGGTAGTGACGGGAGCGGGCGAGGCGGGCATGTTGTAGATTGATCGTTCCTTCCACGAAACACCCGCCGGGCCCGCCGCTATGCGCACGCTTCTCCTCGCTCTCGTTCTCGTCGCGTCGTCCGCCGCGGCCCAGCAACCCATCGAGCTCGAACTCGTCGGGGACGTTCAGTTCGGGGTCGATCCCCGCTTCAATTCGGGCGGCTCCGACGTGTGGGGGTACACGGCGCCCGACGGCTCGGAGTACGCCATCATGGGCATCCTCAACGGCGTGGCGATCGTCTCGGTGCCGGACCTCGAGATCCTCCACATCATCCCCGGCCCGCAGAACGACGACCAGTATTACCACCGCGACATGAAGACGCACGGGCACTACCTCTACGTCGTCTCGGAGAACACAGGGACGAACGAGGGGCTGCAGATCATCGACCTCAGTGGGCTACCGGTGAAGGCCGAGCTCGTGACGGTCTACGCGCCGGAGGGGAACGTCCGCTCGCACAACCTGACGGTGGACCCCGCGACCGGGCTGCTCTACGTGCTGGCACAGGACTATACCGGCGCCCGCATCGTCGACGCGTCCGACCCGAAAGCTCCGAAGGACATCGGCTTCATCGAGACACCGAACATCCACGATGTCTACGCTATCCGCGACACGGTCTACGTGGCGGAGGGGACCTCGCCGACGTTTTCGGTCTTCGACGTGAAGGACAAGCAGAGCCCCCGGCTCATCACCCGGATGCAGGTCCCCAACAGCGGCTACGTCCACAACATCTGGCCCACCGAGAACGGCCGCTACGCGGTGACGACGGAGGAGACGGTTGGGAAGACGGTGAAGGTGTGGGATCTCCAGGATCCGGATGACCCGGAGCTGGTCGGGGAGTACCTCGGTAACAACAAGCTGGCCCACAACGCGCAGGTCCTGGGCAACCGCGTCTTCCTCTCGCACTACGCGGCCGGGTTGACCGTCGTCGATATCTCGGATCCGGCCCACCCCGTGGAGGTCGCGCGCTACGACACGTACCCCGCGAGCGATTCCTCGAACTTCGTCGGGACGTGGGGGGCGTTCCCCTACACCAAGGGCGGGTACGTCTACGCCAGCGACCTCGAAGGCAAGCTGACGGTGCTGCGCGTGAAGGGCAAGGAGTCGTCGGCGTTGCCCGTCCGTGACGAGCCGTGGCGGGAGGGCGCGACGCGCTGAGACGTGGGGTGCCGAGCGATTGAGCGGATCCGGATGAGCCGATCCGGATCGGCTTCGCGTTTTTAATGGGGAAGCGGGGCTCTACCCCGGACTCCCATTAAAAACAACGCTGTCATGTCTGGCTCACCCTTTCGCGTGCTCGGAATCGCGCTCGCCCTGTTCCTCTTTCTGACTCCGCACGCCGACGCGCAGCAGCGCGAGGCAGGAGGCCCCGCGGCGATTCAGGCCGCAAACGCACGCATCCCGCTGACGAAGGCGACTCCGCCGTCGGCGGCGCGCGTCCTTGCCCCCGACTCCATCGTCTACGACGACCGGAACGCGACGCCGGACGACTTCCTCGGATTCGGCTCGGCAACGGGGTTCTACGCGGCCACGCGGTTCACGACCTCCTCGGCCTTCACCCTCACCGGCACCCGCTTCGCGTACCGAACGGAGATGGGGACGCAGGACCTCGCCATCGCCGTCTACGACGACGCGGCCGGTCCGAACAGCCCCACCGGCGGCAACCTCCTCTTCTTCGGCTCGGGCAGCGCGCTCTCGCCGGACGGGCGCTTCATCGCGGTCTCATTCGACCCGGTACCGGAGCCCTTTCAGGCCGGCGAGTCGTTCTTCATCGTCGTCGGCTTCCTCGACGTGCCGTTCCCGATGGGGACGGACGATGAGGGCACGGGCAACTACACCGGCCGCTGCTTCTTCAGCGGGACGAGCGCGCCGAACGACTGGACGGCGCTCGGGGACATTCTCGGGAACGGGCAGCAAGATGCGTGGGTGCTCCGCGCGCTCGGCGATTCGGGCGGCGGTGGGGGCAATGTGCCGGACATCGCCGTGACGCCGTCGAGCCTCGCCGCGACGCTCCCCGCCGGGGCGAGCACGACGCTGAGCCTGACGATCGGCAACACCGGGGCGGGGTCGCTCTGGTGGAACGCGGCGGCTACAGCAAACCGGCCTGCTGAGGCCGAGCCGTCGCTGCCGGTGGCAGAGCGCTACGGTGCGTCCCCCAGCGCCTCCGACTTCGCCGTGCTCCGCGCGATCGCGCAGCGGAAAGGATCGGTTTCCGTGATCGTCGGCTTGAATACGGCGTTCCGGCCGGAGGGCGAACTGGGCCGGTTCGACGCGGTGGCGCAGCAGCGGGAGCAGATCGCGTCGGCACGGGAGGCTCTCTTGGGCCGGCTCGCTGCGTACGACGTGCAGGCCGTTAAAACCTACGAGACGGTGCCCTACGTGGCGATGACCGTGGACGCCGCCGGGCTCGACGCCCTCGCTGCCGACCCCGGCGTGTACGACGTACACGAGGACGTACTCTACCGCACGTCGCTGGCCCAGAGCACGGCGATTGTCGGGGCGCCGGCAGCGTGGCAGCAGGGGTTTTCGGGCGTGGGGCAGACCGTCGCCGTGCTCGACACGGGCACGGAGGTGGGGCACCCGTTCTTCGGCGGGCGGGCCGTCGCCGAGGCGTGCTTCTCATCGATAGAACCCGGCGTGGCCCAGTCTAATTGCCCGAACGGGCAGACCGAGCAGATCGGACCGGGAGCGGCGGCACCGTGCTCGATAGACGGGTGCAACCACGGCACGCACGTGTCCGGCATCGCCGTAGGCCGGGGGAACGCCTTCTCCGGCGTCGGTCGCGACGCGAACCTCATCGCCGTGCAGGTCTTCACCACCATCATCGACGCGCAGATCTGCGGTGGCCAGGCCCCCTGTGCTCTGAGCGCCACCTCGGATCAGATGCGCGGGCTCGAGTACGTCTACGGCCAGCGCAACACGTTCGCCATCGCCTCGATCAACATGAGCATCGGGGGAGGGCGGTTCACGAGCGCCTGCGACGACAACCCGCTCAAGCCCGTCATCGATAACCTCCGGGCGGCGGGGATCGCGACCGTCATCGCGGCGGGGAATGAGGGGTTCACGGATTCCATGGGCGCGCCGGCCTGCATCTCGACGGCCGTCAGCGTCGGCTCCACGCAGGACGGCTCCGGCGGGACGATCGTCGATGCGGTCTCGCCGTTCTCGAACAGCTCGGCCGACCTCGACCTGCTCGCGCCCGGCCAGGTCATCACGTCCTCGATGCCCGGCGGCACCTTCGGCGATCTGAGTGGTACCTCGATGGCGGCGCCGCACATCGCCGGTGCGTGGGCCGTGCTCAAGGGTCAGCGCCCGCAGGCCAGCGTCACCGAGATCCTCAACGCCATCGCTTCGACCGGCGTCTCCATCACCGATCCCCGCAACAACATCGCCCGGCCGCGCCTCCAGCTCGATGCGGCGCTGAACGGTGGGGGTGGGGCTTCGTGGATCGCCGTCACGCCGAACTCGGGGACAACGGCACCCGGCGCGAGCAGCACCCTCACCGTCGGGCTGAGCGCGATCGGGTTGCAGGCCGGGACGTACACCGGGGCCGTCGTGATCACCTCGAACGACCCGGACGAGGCGACCGTCACTGTGCCCGTCACGCTCACCGTCGAAGGCGGCGGAACGGGCGGCGGGGTCCTCACCTACCTCACGGACAACGACACGCAGAACGCCTTCACTACGCAGGGCGGTGGGTACGTGCACGGCACGAACGAATTCACCGATCTCGGCAAGGCCGTCGCGTTCGAGGTGCCGGGCGGCGGCATGCTGGAAGGCGTCGACGTCTACCTCAGCGCCCGTGCTGCGACGCCGGCGCTCGTGGCGTACACGCTCAAGGTCTACGGCGGCACGGCGACCACCGGCCCGCAAGGCAGCCCGCTGTTCTCACAGATCTACACCCTCGCCGATGCGCAGGTCGATGGCGACCCGGCCACGCCGTCGCCGCCGACGGAGCTCCGCTTCGCCCCGATCTCGGTACCGGCTTCGTTCTTCGTCTCCATCGAGTTCGCCGCGCCGTATGGGACGGACGACTTCACGATCGCCGCTACGCAGCCGCTCGGCTCGCCCTCGCCTTTCGAATGGGAGCTGTGGAGCGACAACACGTGGCACAACATGTCCCAGGCGTGGTTCCAGAACGCCGACGACGGCTGGCACATGTGGGTCGAGGCGCTGATGGGGAATGTGGTCGCCAACGAGGGGGAGAGCGGGATCCCCGAGCAGGTCGCCCTCGAGCCGAACTACCCCAACCCGTTCGCGCCTTCGACCACGATCCGGTACGCGCTGCCCCGCGCGTCGGACGTGCGGCTGGAGGTCTTCGACGCGCTCGGTCGCCGGGTCGCCACGCTTGCGGACGCGGAGCAGGCGGCCGGGACGCACGAGGTGACGTGGGACGCGCGTGGGCTCGCCAGCGGGATCTACGTCGCGCGGCTCACCGCAGCGGGCGCGGTCGAGACGCAGCGCATGACGCTGTTGAGGTAACGGGTTTCGAGCAGCACCAATCGCTTCCGTAGGGGGCGGAGCGGGCGGGATCTCCTGGGAGCGGGATCCCGCCCGCGTTTGTTCGCCCTGCCGGACCCGAGCGGCCGGTGCGGTGAGCTGCGCTACGATGAGGTGCCCGTCTCGCGCTTTTTGATGGCGTAGAGGTAGTACGAATACCCGACCGGGATCAGCACCATCGCGCCGATACCGACGGCGAAGAAGGCCGGGAACGTGTCTGCGTCGAGGAGTAGCAGGAGTACTAGCAGGACGCTCGACGTGGCGACCCACAGCCGCCCGCCCAGCCGGTGCGTCTTGCGCCAGATCTCCGGGTCCTCCAGCGTCCACGGCGTGCGGATGCCGATGAAATAGTTGCGCTGCACCGTCGCCAAGTAGTTGCCCATCACCAGCGTCAGCAGCAGGACGACGAGGGGAACGAGCAGTGCCATGCTCAGGACCGGCGTGCCCACTGCTCCGAACACGGTGACGAAGAAGAAAGCCGTGAAGAACAGCGCCGTGAAGAAGCGCAGGGCCGGCAACGGCTTGCGGTCCGCCGCGATCTTCCGTTTGGGGTCGATCCTCGGGATGAGCCAGTAGAGCAGGTAGATGCCGGCGCTGAGTGACGGCCAAAAGAGCAGGCCGAACGCTTTGCCGGAGTAGGCGTCCGGCTCGCCCCGGAGGTTCCAGTGGGTGGGCACCTCGGCCGGGAGCCGGCCCCAGAGGAAGGGCAGCGCGACGAGGGGGACCAACAGCAGAAGCAGCGTGGGCACCTCTTTCTTGAGGAAGTCAGTCGTCGTCATGGGGAGACTCTATGTCTGCGTTGATCAAAGCCATCATCCACTGCACGGCCTCTTCGAGTACGGTCGTGTTGAGCGCGTAGTGGATGTAGCGCCCGTTGCGTGTCGCCGTTACGAGGTCGGCTCGTTTCAGGATTTCGAGGTGGTGCGAGATGCTGGGCCACGTCACGTCGAACGCCTCGGCTATCTCGCCCGCCGTCTGGTCCTCGTGCTTGAGCAGGTCCAGAATGGCGCGCCGGGTAGGGTCGTTGAGGGCTTTGAAGAGGAGTTTCATTTAGATAATTAGCTAAACGTCTAAATGTACGAAGCCGACGCTTCCAGGTTTCACCCCGACAGCATGCGTTGCGCAATCCCCTGGGCGAGGCAGCGTGAATACCCTGGCATGAGGGAGACACGGCGCGTAAACTCCGATTATTCCGGAGATCGTTGAACCAGCCGCGTCCGTCATGTCGTCTCTCGCTACGCCCCGCCGCCCTGCTCTCCTCTTCCTGGTCGTCGCGGTACTCGGCGTAGGGTTCTGGCTGCTCCGCCCGGACGCAGGTCCATCCGATCCCGTGCGACCGCCCGTGTCGGGGGCGTACGAAGCGCTTGCCTTCTGGACCGCGCAGCGGGCGTATCCGGGGACGGAGCTTCCGTCAGAGGGGTTTGCCGCCGCCGTCGCTGTGCGGCGTGCAATGGAGGCGGAGCGCCGGGGTGAGGGCGAGACGCCGTGGGAGCCCATCGGACCGCAGAATGTCGGAGGGCGGACGCTCGCCATCGTGCTCAACCCCGAGCGGCCGGAGACGGTCTGGGCCGGCTCGGCCGGCGGCGGGCTGTGGCGCTCGTACGACCAGGGCTTCGGCGGGACGTGGGAACGCGTCTCGACCGGCTTAGGCGTGACCGCCGCCTCGGCCGTCGCGCTCGCGCCCGGTGACACGAGCACGATGTATCTCGGCACCGGCGAGGTCTACCGCTATGCCGAATCCATCGGCGGCGTCGTCTACCGCCCGACGCGCGGGAGCTACGGCATGGGCATCCTGAAATCCACCGACGGCGGCGCGACGTGGACCAAGAGCCTCGACTGGACGCGGAACCAGGAACGCGGCGTTCAGATGATCCGCGTCGATCCGAACGACGCCTCGACTGTCTGGGCCGCCACGACGGAAGGCATCTACGTCAGCCGCGACGCCGGCGGCTCGTGGACGCGCTCGCTCGATGTGGTGATGGGGACCGACCTCACCATCAACCCCGCCGACTCCGACGACATCGTCGCCGCGTGCGGAAACCAGCAGTCCGAAGGCTATGGTCTCTACCGGACGCAGGACGGTGGGACCACGTGGACCCAACTCACGGAAGGGCTGCCCGAAGAGTACATCGGGAAAGTCCTCTTCAGCCGTCACCCGACCGAGTCCGGCACCATTTACGCCAGCATCGGCGATGGCATCTTTACCAGTGCTCCGACGAACACAACCCTCGTTCGCACGACCGACGGCGGCGGCACGTGGACGACCCTCTCGACGTTCGACTACGGGAGCTATCAGGGTTGGTTCGCTCACTACGTTGGCGTCAACCCGGTCGATCCCGATGTGCTCTATCTCGGCGGCGTGAACCTCTTCCGCGCCAACGGCGACGGGCAAAACGTGAACAGCGTTTTCGGGGTCCACGCCGACAACCACGCCATCGCCTTCCACCCGACGAATGCCAACATCGTCTACTTCGCCGGCGACGGGGGTATCTACCGGACCGCCAACGGAGGGGCGAGCACGCAGAACCTCAACGGCGGGTATCAGACGACGCAGGTCTACAACGGCACCGCGACGGACCCGGCCGGAGAGATCATTCTTGGCGGGTTGCAGGACAACGGGACGGTACGTTTCACCGGCAGCCCAAATTGGGACCACGTCTTCGGCGGCGACGGGACGTGGTGCGCTGTCGATCCCTCCAACTCCGATGTGGTCTACGCCTCGTCGCAGAACCTCAACGTGAACCGCTCGACGAACGGGGGTGATTCGTTCAGTAATATCGCGCCGCCGAGCGGGGGGCAGACGGCGTTCGTCGCGCCCTACGCCCTCGCGCCCTCTGCTCCGGACGTGCTCTACGCCGCCCGCGCCGTTGTCTTCCGCTCCACCAACCGCGGCTCGTCGTGGACGCGCACGAACGGAAGCATAACCGTCGATCCGGACGGGAACCCCGCGCTCGCCCTCACGATTTCGCCGAGCGATGAGGACGTGGTCTACCTTGCGACGGCTCCGCTCTTCCCGAATGCGGAGGTGCCCGGCCCGCCGAAGCTGTTCGTCACGCGCGACGGCGGCGCGAATTGGACGGACATCACGGCCGGGCTCCCGGACCGCTTCATCATCGACATCGCCGTCCACCCGTTGGACGACGCACAGGCGTGGGTGACGGTCGGCGGCTTCGGCACGCCGCACGTTTACAAAACAGCCGACTCTGGCCAGACGTGGATCGACGTGACGGGCGACCTCCCCGACGCGCCCACCTCGGCGGTGGCCTTCGACCCGCTCGCGCCGGAGACCGTGTTCGTGGGCAACGACGTGGGCGTGTTCGTCACGCGCGACGCGGGCGTGACGTGGGCGTCGTACAGCGAAGACCTGCCGGACGCCGTCCTCGTGCTCGACCTCGTCGTTGCGCCGGAGGACCGCGCGCTGCTCGTCGCGACGCACGGCAACGGGATGTACCGCCGCTCGCTGCTCGACAACCCCGTGGCGACGGAGGTGGGCACTGCTCCCGCCGGCTTCCGCCTCGTGCAGAACGCGCCGAACCCGTTCCGCTCGCGCACGACGCTGAGCTTCGAACTCGACCGGCCGGGCGAGGTCCGGCTGGAAGTGTTCGACGTCGCCGGCCGCCGCGTGGCGACGCTTGCCGAAGGGCGGCACGAAGCCGGAACGCACACGGCGACGTGGGACGCGTACGGGCTCGCGAGCGGGGTCTACGTGGCGCGGCTCACCGCAGCGGGTGCCGTCGAGACGCGGCGGATGACGCTGGTGCGGTAGTGCTGGTGGACCCCCCGCCCCGTTCGCATCGCACTACGTGCTCACGCTTCACGGGTCTGTCCCCCTCGAAGGGGGACAGCCGCGCGTAGCTGGGAACGAGCGTGCGAGTGACCGCGAGTGCGGCGGGGGGTCCGCACCCGCTACGACGGCTGCTTCACCGCCTTCGTTTTGTCCGGGCCGTCGTCGGGGAGGATGGTGCGGATGTGGAGGTCGCGGAGCTGGTGCTCGTCCACGAAGTCCGGCGTTCGGCTCATCGGCTCGGTCGCGTGCTGCGTTTTGGGGAAGGCGATCACGTCGCGTAGCGAAGGCGCGCCCGTGAGGTGCATGACCATCCGGTCGAGGCCGAGGGCGATTCCGCCGTGGGGCGGTGCGCCGTAGCGGAAGGCGTCGAGGAGGAAGCCGAACCTTTCCTGTGCCTCGGCCTCGTCGATCCCGAGGGCGCGGAACATCAGGCTCTGCACGTCGCGCTGGTGGATCCGGATCGAGCCGCCGCCGAGCTCGGAGCCGTTGAGCACGAGGTCGTAGGCCCGCGCCCGGACCGCGCCGGGGTCGCTGTCGAGCCGGTCCATGTCCTCGGGCTTCGGGCTCGTGAACGGGTGGTGCATCGCGAAGTAGCGGCCCGCGCCCTCGTCGTATTCGAGGAGCGGAAAGTCCGTCACCCAGAGGAACTTCCACGGGCCGTCGGCACCCTCGGGGACGAGGCTGAGCTCGTCCGCCATGTGGAGGCGGAGCGCGCCGGCCTGCTCGAACACCTTCGGCTGCGGCCCCGCGAGCACGAGCACGAGGTCGCCCGCTTCAGCCCCGACGGTCTCGACGGCGCGGGCCACGAATTCCGTCGGCAGCACCTCGGACTTCACGGACGATTGTATCTCGCTGCCGTCGCTCGGGAGGCGGAAATAGATGAGCCCGCCCGCGCCGATCTTCTTGCGGACGATGTCCTTGTCGAGCCTGTCCATCGCGCCGCGCCCGCGGTCGCCCTCGCCGGGCACGCGGATGGCGACCACCGCGTCCGCGTTCTCGAACAGCCGGAAGCCGGAGCCGGCGAACGTCTCGGATAGGTCGTGGAGTTCCAGCCCGAAGCGAAGGTCGGGCTTGTCGGAGCCGTAGCGGCGGATCGCCTCGGCGTAGGGCATCCGGGGGAACGGCGTTTCCAGCTCCGTCCCTTTCAGATCCTTCCACACCTGCGTCATCAGCCCTTCGAGAAGGTCGTAGATGCCCTCCTCGGTGGCGAACGTCATCTCCACGTCCACCTGTGTGAACTCCGGCTGGCGGTCGGCGCGGAGGTCCTCATCGCGGAAGCACTTCACGATCTGGAAGTAGCGGTCGAGCCCGGCGACCATCAGGATCTGCTTGTAGGTCTGCGGGCTCTGCGGGAGCGCGTAGAACTGGCCGGGGTGGACGCGGCTCGGCACGAGGTAGTCGCGCGCGCCCTCGGGCGTAGACTTCATCAGCACCGGCGTCTCGACCTCGATGAAGTCGTGCCCGTCGAAGTAGCGGCGGACGCTCTGGTAGAGCTTGCTGCGGAGGAGGAGGTTCTGCTGGAGCGCGGGCCGCCGGAGGTCGAGGTAGCGGTACTGGAGGCGGAGGTCGGCGCTCGTGTTCTGCTGCTTCTCCTCGTGCGAGGTCACGGCGAACGGGAGCGGCTCGGCGACGTTGAGCACGTCGAGGTTGTCCACCCACACCTCCACATCGCCGGTCGGGAGGTCGGGGTTCTTGCTCTCGCGCTCGCGGACTTCGCCGGTGACCGAGATGACGGACTCGTTGCGCAGCCGCTCCGCCTGCTCGTACGCCTCTCGGTTGCCCTGGGGCGAGAACACGAGCTGCGTCAGCCCGTAGCGGTCGCGGAGGTCGATGAAGAGGAGCCCGCCGAGGTTGCGGCGGGTATCCACCCAGCCTTTGAGCGTGACCATCTGGCCGACGTGCTCGGCGCGGAGCTCGCCGTTGGTGTGGGTGCGGGGGCCGTGTTCGGACATGGAGGGAGCAAGGAGGGCGGAAAGGGCCTCCTGCTGTCATTGCGAACGCAGCGAAGCAATCTCCTCCGATCTGCTTCCACCAGGAGATTGCCACGTCGGCCTTTCGGCCTCCTCGCAATGACAACGAGAGAGGGAGGACTACAAAAGTTCGGGCGAACAGGGGGGGCGAAATGAAAATTTGCGATTGATATTGGCGATGTCGAGCATTCGTGCCCGTCCCTGCGCCATCTTCCCCGCATGAATTCCTCCGATGCCTCCGACCTCGCTGCCGCCGTTCTTACGGGCCACCGCCGCGCCGTCGCCCGCGCCATCACCCGCGTCGAGAACGGCCTCGCCGGGGCCGATGCGCTCGTCGATGCGCTCTATCCGCACACAGGGAACGCGTGGCGCGTCGGCATCACCGGGCCGCCGGGGGCGGGGAAGTCCACGCTCACAGACCGACTCATCGGGGATTTCCGCGAGGCCGGGCAGACGGTCGGTGTCGTCGCCGTCGATCCGTCGAGCCCGTTCACCGGCGGCGCGCTCCTCGGCGACCGCGTCCGGCTCTCCGAGCGGCTCGGCGACGATGGCGTGTTCTATCGCTCGCTCGCGGCGCGGGGCGCGGGCGGCGGACTGAGCGAAGCGACCGAGGCCGCCGCCGACGTGCTCGACGCCGCCGGGCACGACCTCGTGCTCATCGAGACCGTCGGCGTGGGGCAGGGCGAGCTCGACGTGGCCGAGGCGGCGGACACGGTCGTCGTCGTGCTCGTGCCCGAGAGCGGCGATGCGGTCCAGGCGATGAAGGCCGGGCTGATGGAGATCGCCAACGTGTTCTGCGTCAACAAAGCCGACCACCCCGACGCGAACGCGCTCGTCGGTGCGCTCCGCTCGACGCTGCGGCTGCGCACGCCTCGCCCCGGCGACGACTGGATGCCGCCCGTCGTCAAAACCGTCGCTACGCAGGCGGAGGGGCTGGACGCGCTGACCGAGGCTATGCAGCAGCACCGAGACTGGCTGGAGGCGGACGGGCGGTGGCAGGCGAAGCGGGAGGCACGGCTGCGGCGACGCGTCCACCGGCTCGTGCAGGCGGATTGGCAGCGGCGGTTCTGGACTCCCGAACGGCAGGCGGCGCTCGACGAAGCTGTGGCTGCGCTCGGCGCGGAGGAGCGGGCTCCGCATGCGCTCGCCGCCCGCATCCTCACGCGCGACGTAGGCTCGCGTGTCTAGTTCGGTGTTACGTCAGCGGCGTGGGCTTCGGCGTATGGAATAGCGACGGCGCTTGGCCCTGCACATTCCGCAAGTTCTTGCTATCTTCTCCACGTTTGTGCCGGTCCGCAGGCCGTCGGCGCACCTCCCATTCCACCGAGCAAACACTATGGCAAAGGACCCCAACGCAGAAGCCTCTTCCGACCTCGCTGCCCAGGAGATCTCTCCGTACGCTCGGGGAGCCTCGGGCGCTATCGGCGCGAACGACACACGCTTCTTCGGGCACCCGCTCGGGCTGTCGAACCTCTTCTTCACCGAGCTGTTCGAGCGCTTCTCGTACTACGGAATGCGCGCGCTCCTCGTCCTCTTTATGACCGCCGCCACGGTCGATGGGGGCCTGGGCTACGACGTGGCGACCTCGGCCCTCATCTACGGGCTCTACACGTCGCTCGTCTACCTCGTCAACCTCCCCGGCGGCTGGATCGCCGACCGGCTCCTCGGGCAGCGGCGCTCGGTGTTGATGGGCGGCACGATCATCGCGCTCGGGCACTTCACGATGGCGGTGCCCTCGACGATGTTCTTCTACATCGGGCTCGGGCTGATTGTCCTCGGGACGGGCCTGCTCAAGCCGAACATCTCGGTGATGGTAGGGCAGCTCTACCCCGCCGAGGACGCTCGCCGCGACGCCGGATTCACGATCTTCTACATGGGCATCAACATGGGGGCCTTCGCGGCCCCGCTCGTGTGCGGCGCGCTCGCAATCAACTACGGCTGGCACTACGGCTTCGCCGCTGCGGGCGTGGGGATGACGGTTGGGATGATCGTCTATCTCCTCTTCGGCAAGCAGCTCGGCAACGTCGGCATGCTCACGCGCGCAGCAGAGGCCGAGAAGTCGGCGTCGATGTCGTCGCTCGTCAAGGGGCTCGCCGCCGTGTTGGTGCTGGTCGGCGTGATCGCTGGGCTGATGGCGATGGGCGTGATCCCCGGCACGGCCGAGGGCATTACGGGTGTCTACACCGTGCTCTTGCTTGCGATTGTATTCGGGCTGTTCGGCTGGCTGTTCACGCGCGACTACTGGACCGACCTCGAACGCAAGCGGCTCTATCTCATCGGGCTCCTGTTCGTGGGTGCCGCCGTGTTCTGGGCCGCGTTCGAGCAGGCGGGCTCCAGCCTCAACCTGTTTGCGCAGCAGTCCACGGATCGGTCCGTCGGGAGCTGGTTGCAGTGGATCCCCGGTCTCGGCGAGGGCGAGATTCCGGCGGCGTGGTTCCAGTCCGCCAATGCCTTCTTTATCTTCACGATTGCGCCGATTGTGGCGGCCCTCTGGGTGTGGCTCGGGCGGCGCGGGAAGGATCTGTCGAGCCCGACGAAGTTCGGCATCGGCCTCGTCCTGCTCGGTCTCGGGTTCGTCGTGATGATCGGGGCCGGGATCGCCGCGGCAGGCGGTGCGCAGGTCTCGCCGATGTGGCTCATCCTGACCTACCTGCTCCACACGCTCGGTGAGCTGACGCTCTCGCCGGTGGGCCTCAGCGCGATGACCAAGCTGGCCCCGGCGCGCGTCTCCTCACTCATGATGGGGGTATGGTTCCTTGGTGCCTCGGTCGGCAACTTCGTGGCGGGCTTCATCGCCTCGTTCTACGAGAAGATGGAACTGCCGTCGTTCATGGGCCTCGTGGCTGCGATTGCTATCATCGTCGGCGTGCTGTTCTTCTTCATTGCCGGGCCGTTCAAGAAGATGATGGCGCGCGCGGATGATCGTGCGGTCGCCGCGCACTGAGCGCCTCGTCTCTTTCTTTGTATCTCGTAGGGGCGCAGCGCGCTGCGCCCCTACGCATTTTCATCTGTCATGTCCGACCCCATCCGCGTCCCCGTCGAAATCCTCCCGCATGGCGAAGGGCTCGACCTACCCGCCCAAGCCACCGAAGGCTCCGCCGGACTCGACCTCCGTGCGGCCGTGGAGGAGCCCGTTGCGCTCGCGCCCGGCACGCATGCGCTCATCCCGACCGGCCTCAAGATAGCGCTCCCACTCGGCACGGAGGGGCAGGTCCGCCCCCGCAGCGGCCTCGCCGCGAAGCACGGCGTCACCGTCCTCAACAGCCCCGGCACCGTCGACGCGGACTACCGGGGCGAGGTGAAAGTCATCCTCGTCAACCACGGGCTCGAAACGTTCACCGTCGAGCGCGGCGAGCGGATCGCCCAACTGGTTGTGGCCCGCGTCGAACGCGTCGAACTCGTACCCCAAGCCGAGTTGGAGGGGACAGTACGCGGGGCCGGCGGCTTCGGCCACACGGGGCGGGGGTGATCCGCTACGCTGCGTCGCGCTCGAAGAGCGCGTCCATCTGCACGATCTCTCCCTCCTTATCGGTGAGGACGTCGACGGGTTGGCGGAACCGAAATCCTGCCTCGCGCAGCAGTATGTAGAGCTCGTCGAAGGTGGCCTCGCCGACGTAGTTCGAGGTGAAGGCCGTCTCGAGCAGGACGTGGTCGACGCGGGCGAGCGTCTCTGAGGCACCGCGCAAGGCCTCTAGCTCGTAGCCCTGCAGGTCCATCTTCAACAGCACCGGCGCGCGTAGCGTTTCGGCGCGGAGCAGGGTGTCGAGGCGGCCCACGGCCACCTCCACCTCCTCGGTATGATCGGTCTCGGAGGCCGACGGGAGGGCAGATGAGGCGAGGTCGTAGGCATTCCGGAAGAAGCGCAGCGTGCCGTCCGTACTCCCTACGGCCGACTCGATTGTCTTCACGCGGGGGCAGTCAGCGAGGTTGGCGCGGAGGCGCGCCGCCACGTCGGGGAGAGGCTCGAAGGAGAGGACGTCGGCCGCGGGGAACGTCTCGATCGCAGCGCGGGCGAACTGGCCGATGTTGGCCCCGGCGTCGATCACCATGTTTGGCCGGAGGCCAAGGCCACGGAGGGCGCGGAGCACGCGGAACGACGTGATAGAGAATGGCTTCCACGTCCGGAACGCCCGGGCGGCACCGGGCTGCGGTAGCAGCATGAGGAGGTTGATCGCTTGGCTGAGCGTAGGCATGGGCTGTGGGCTATTAGGGTCCGATCCGGAAGATGCGAACCTCGTAGGGTTCGAGTCTCACGGCCAAGCGTAGGCCGCCCTCATTGGGGCGGCTGGTGGACAGGCGATTCTGGCGAGAGAGCCACTCGAAGCGGCCGTCCGGGTCGAGGTCGAACGCCCCTTCGCGGATCGGGTCGTCGCCGTCCAGCTCGTCGCTGAGCCAGAGGGAGGCGGTGATCCGGGCGTCGTAGGCATTCGAGGCGAAGAGGTAGAGCGCTCCGTCGTAGCGGTGGAGCGCGGTCCGCAGGAGGCGGTGCGCCCCGAACGTGGTGGGGACCCCGGAGCGCTGGACGGGTTGCCCGTAGGTGTCGGGGGCGTCCGAGCGCGTGTAGAGGTCGGGGCGGTAGGCATCGGGGTCGGAGAGGTGCGCCCGCCGAGAGAATGCCGAGCGGCCGGGATCGTAGTCGTCGGCGGGTCCGACGAAATCGGGGTCGCTGCGGAAGTAGTTGGTGAGCACTTCGATGTCAATGGACTCGACGCCCCAGCCCTCGTCCAGGCGGGGGGCGCCGAAGACGCGGTCCAGCCCAGCCTCACGGAACTGCTGTAGCACGCGGTCCGTGCGGGCTACCTGCTCCGCCCCTACGCCCTCGTACGGGTTGTAAGCGCGGGCGTAGTAGAGCTCGCCGCGGAGGCCGTTGATCTGGGGTGTCAGCAGGTGCCAGACGAGGTCGCGGTCGTTGAGGAGCGCGAGGCGGGGGCGGTCGTTGATCGGACAGCGGAGCGGTTCCGGGACGCCGAAGGGGCCGCCGTGGGCTAACCAACTCTGTCCCGAGATCACGAGTGCGCTCCAGAGCCCGTCGCGCTCCACGGCCTCGCGCATCATCTCGGAGCCGCGGCTGATGAGGTTGGGGTCCCAATACCACCCGTGCGCGGGCTCGTCGCTGTAGGAGGCCGTCTGGAAGGAGAACACACTGGCGTCCAGCCCCAGCACGTCGGCCGGTGTATCGAACCCGCCGTCGGGCGCACGGTCGAAGGGGCCACTGTGGTACTCGGGGCGGAGGTCCCCCTCGCGCGACCACGCGAAGCGGTCGGAGAAAAAGGCATCGACATCGTAGAGGTCGACCACGATAGGGTGCCGCTGGTAGGCCAGGGGCCGTCCGTCACGCTCGAAGGCGATGACGCGGCGGTACGCGTGCCGGAGCAGGTCGGGGGTCGGGAGGCTCTGCGGGCCCGTATAGGGCCGCGCCGGGGTGCCGGGTGGTGCGATGCCGAACAAGTGCCGCCACGTCACGCCTTCCGGCTCGTCCCACAGGTACCAACCCAGCAGGCCGGGGTGATCGCGCAGGTTCTGGACGATATAGCGGACGTTCCACTCCCAGAACGGCAGCCGATCCGCCTCGTCGCATACGGCAGGGGGGATGAGGTCGGCGAACTCGGATCCGGTGGCTGCATTCCTAGATTGCTCCTCCTCAATATAGTGGCGGTACGCCTCGCACCGGAGCGTGTCGGACCCGCCGTACGGGCTCGCTGTCCCCTCGGGGATCGTGTAGTGGTTGAGGGAGACGAACGTTCGGATCGGGCGGGTGGCGTCGCCGTTGGCCCCGAAGTACGCGAGGTCCATGTAGCGTTTGAGCGCGGCGACGTACACGCCGGGCCGGATGTGGCCGCGCTGCCGCTGGCGCCCGTCGAAGTCGGTGAAGGTGTAGTTGTACCAGTTGTACCAGCCGTCATCCACCTGATGGGGGATGTAGCGTCCGTCGCCGGAGCTCGGCTCGAACACGGCATTCAGACCGTATGCCCGAATCCGCTCCATCTCCGTTTCGAGGGAGTCGCGCATGGTCTCGAACCGCTCCTCGGGGAGCCGGGCGCAATGCCCGACGATGTTCCAGCCGAGCGGGTAGAACGGCTCGCCGTTGACCTCGAGCGTAAAGCGCTCCCCGGGAGTCACCGTGCTCGGCTGGCTCGCGACGCTGGGGGGAAAGGCGAGGGAAAGCAAGAGGAACGCGCAGAGGCGGCGCATGGCGTGGCGGTCAGAGGCTGGATACCGTGGAGAGGAGCGATGAGGGCGGGCCAGGGGCAGGGGCCACCCCCATCGCTCAGTCTTGCACGGCATGGAACGAACGGGGCGAGCGGGCGATCCGACGGAGGAGCCCGATCATGAAGCGCGCTCCCACGCGGAGCCCCCGGCGCGGCGCGGCCTCCGCTCCGGCTTCGAGGGCGCGATGAAGGCTCGTCCCGAAGCGCTCCAACGGCCACTCCGCGATGATCGCACGGGAGCGCCGAGCGAACGCTTCTAGGTCCACCTCGTGTGCTACAGCATAGAGGTGCTGCGCCAGGGCGTCCACGTCGCCGGGCCGGAACGTGAACCCGTTTTCGCCGTCGCGGACGAGGTCCTCGGCGCACCCGGCCCCGGCGGAGACGACGACGGGTAGGCCGGCGGCCATCGCTTCGTTCACCACGAGCCCCCACTGATCCACCGTCGCCGTATGGACGAAGGCGGCAGCGAGGGCGTAGTAGGCCGGCAGATCCTCGATCTGCCGCCACCCCGGCATCGAGATGGCCTCGGCTATCCCTTCCTCTCTAGCGAGCGCTTCGAGGCGCGGGCGCAGGAGACCGTCGCCGAGGAGTAGGAGGCGCCAGGGCGGTACGCCTACCGTTTCAGCGCGGCGACGGTAGGCGGCGTAGGCGCGGAGGAGGGTGGGGAGGTCCTTCCGCTCCATGAACCGGGCGGAGGCGAAGAAGAAAGGGGTCTCGTCGGCCAGTCCTGGCAGGGCCCGGGCAGGCTCGGGGTCGCGGCGGACGGCCTCGGACTGCTCGGCGAAGTACTCGTTATCGACGACGCTGTAGCCGGCGAAGATGCGGTGCTCGGGGATGCCGAGGGTGGTGTAGTAACGGATGGCGGCGCTTCCGGAGGCGTGGGCCGCGTCGAACTCGGACACCAGCACCCGCTTGAGGGCCTCGCGCCATCCTACGCGGGGAGCATCGCTCTGCTTGCTCTCCGCCATGCAGATGGCGATGCGGCGGTGGCGTCGGCACCACGCGAGGCAGGCGCGGGCGTCGGGCGTACTGTAGCTGTGGATGAGAACGGCGTCGGGGTCGAGCCGGTCGAGCGCGGTGGTGACAGCGCGGTGCATCCGGTCCGGCGCGATGCCGTCGTAGACCTCGCCGGGGAAGACGGTCTTGCGTAGGAACGGCGTCGGCCCTTCGTGGAGGCGCCAGTCGTAGACCGCGCTGTCGCTGGCGGTCTCTAGGGCAACGGTCTCGATTCCATACCGGCTCAGCACCTCGTGGGCGGCGCGAAGCCTGTTGAGGTGGAGCGGGCCGAGGCGCGGCCAGTGGATGCAGACACGGTGGAGGGGAGGGGCAGGAGTCAAAGCGGGGCTCGGTCGTCAGAGGCAGGGCCGGCGGCGGATAGAGGAGCGTCGGAGCGCGGAAGCCACGGGGTAGCGGGGGGCTAGCCCGCAGGCGAAGCCAGAGGCCCCAGCTTCAAGTGATCGAACAGGACCCGTTGATAGGCTGCTACGGTGTTGCGTTCGGCGAAGGCGCGGGCCGCCTCTGCATCGAAGCCGGCGTCCGGATCGTCCAGGAAAGCCTCTAGCGCGGCGGCGAGCACGTCGGGCCGGGTGCTGTCCACGGCGCGGCCCAGCTGGTGCTCGGCGATCTGCTGACCGACGACCCCGTAGTCCTGACCGAGCGCGGGCCGGCCGGCCGCCGCCGCACGGATGAGCACGCCGCTGGAGCCGACGTGGCGCTGGTACGGAACGAGCACGAGGTCCGAGGCCCGGACGAGGTCCTGGATCTCGTCGTCGGGCACGAACGTGTCGTGGAGCAGGAACTGTAAGGGCAGGCTGATCTCATCGGCAGCGGTGCGAAGCCGCTCGCGGATTTCGGGCCGGACGGCCCCGGCAAAGAGGACGGTGAGTCGCTGTGCCGCCGCCGGCGGAAGGAGCCGGAGCGCATCCAGCACGGCGAAGACCCCCTTGCGTTCCGCCAGCAGTCCGAACAGGAGGGCCACTACGCGTCCCTCCTCGACGCCATAAACGGTACGCACCGCATGCAGCGCTGCCTCCGACCTCCGGGGGGCGGGGTCCACCGGGTCCGGTAACGCCACTGCCTCGACATCCGCCGAGAAGCTAGCGATGGCCGGCACCGCCGACGGGTCCAGGGTGAAGAGGGTGGTGAGGTGCGGGTTCCGTAGGGCTGCCTGCAGCACGAGGCGCTTGCGCAGGCGCGTAATGCGCTCCCGTAGGGGAGGGGCGGTCGTCTCGAATCGGCCGTAGTGGAACGACGGGCGGAAGAGGATGCCCGAGAGCGAGACGGAGAAGGGAAAGCGCAGCCCCAGCGCCAGTGCCAACTGGGCGTGATCGAGGTAGAGGAGGAGCACGTGGGTCGGGCGGAGGTGCGCGACGATCCGCGCCAGCACGCGCCGGTGCCAGAGCCCCGCTGCCAGCAAGCTCCCGCCGAGGTCACCGACCTCAGCGATCTCGATGAAGCGGACGGTCGGCCCGAACTCGTCGCTAAGCTCGGGGTGGTCCGCCAGCAACTTCGAAGCCACCGCGACGGTCACGCGGTGACCGCCGTCTTCGCCGTAGCGTGCCTGCCAGCCGCGAAGGATGTGGCGGACGTGCTCGGCATGGTGGCCCCCGACGTAGGGATCGAAGAGGAGGAGGTGAGACATCAGGTGGAGCGTGAGGTGCCCCCACGGCGGAGCGCACCGAGGAGCAGGTCGAAATTTAGGAGGCGGAAAGCGTATCCGATCGCTGCGTAGAGCACCACGGCCGCCCCAATCGTCACCGGCAACGGCCATGCCAGCGCCCGCCCCAGCAGCACCGGGGCGGCCACGCCGAACGCGCAGGCGAGGCTGATTTTCAGCGCGACACCAAGGTACGCACGCCGCGTGAGGCGGTAGTGAAGGACGAGGAGGATCGCCGTGCTGACGCCTTGGGAGATAGAGGTACCCAGTGCCGCCCCGTTGATCCCGAAGCGCGGGATCAGCACGAAGTCAAGCGGCACATTCAGCATCACGTTGACCGTGAAGGCGAGGAGGAACACGCGCTCCCGGTTCCACGCCACGAGGGTTTGCCCGTAGGCGATGGCCCCGTAGGCGAGCAGCATGTTCGCCATGAGGAGAGCCAGCGCCGTAGACGCGGTGCCGTAATCGGCCCCGTAGACCAGCGTGGTGAGCTCGGGAGCCAAGAGCGCACCTCCGAGGCAGAGGGGAAGGCCGAGGCTGAAAAGCGCCGTGGCGAAGGCGTGGCTCCGATCGCGCATCAGGCCGAGTGTGCCGAAGGCGTTGGAGAGCGTTGGGAGGAACGCCATGAGCAGGACCTCGGCCGGGACGAGGACTATGGCAGCGAGTTTGTAGACCGCCGCGTATAGCCCCGCCGACTCGTCGCCGGAGATGAGCCCGATGAGGAGCGTGTCTAGGTAAACGGCTACCGTGACCATGGCGGACGAGGCCCACAGTGGCAGCGCGGGCTTTAGGAGCGGAAGCCAGGCGGAGCGGCGGAACTGGATCTGTAGCGTCCCAATGCGACGGGCGTAGGTCACCAGAAGGGAGCCGTTGGCCGCCACTAGGGCGAAAACGCTTACGGCTGCGGCTAGGACCACGTCATCAGGGCCACGGACCAGCAGGAGGGTCCCTCCCAGCGAGAGCACCGCCACGGCCACGTTGCGGAGCGCCACAATACCCATCTTCTCGATCCCCTGGTACACCCACTCCAGCGAGATCGCCTGCCCGAGCAGCGCAAGCCCCTGGATGCCCAGCACGAGCTTGTAGAGCGCGGGCTTATCGAGCATCCCGACGACCACGGCGTACGTCCCGAGCGCAATCGTGACGAGGAGCGCGCGCAAGCCCAGGATCGCCCCGACGAGCTCGTCCGAGCGCTGCGCCTCCCGCGCCAGCTCGCGGACGCCCAGCACATCGAGGCCGAAGTTCACCGGCAGACCGAAGTAGGCCACCAGCGCCAGGCCGATGCTGAGGATCCCGAAGCGTTCCGGCTCCAACACGCGCGCCAGGTACGCAAACGTGACGAGGCTGAGCACCATCGTCGTGCCCCGCGCCACCGCCAGCGCGCCGGCGTTCTGGAGGACCTGGCGTTCGATCTGGGTTCCCTTCGCCATCAGTGCGGGGCTGATTCGAAGGCGGGCGGGCGATCCGTGAGGCGAGGGGAACGAGAGAGCGGGTGGAACCGCTCATAAAGGCCGGTGCAGAGCGCGGTCAGCATGACGAATGACAGGAGCGAATCGTCCAAGAAGAACGGGGAGGACGTGTTCGTCGAGGGGAGGATGGCGATCAGTGAAACGGCCGCCGAGAGGGCATAGGCCCGGTATCGCAGCGGTGCCCACACGGAACGGTACGCCTTGATCCCTGCCCAGATTGCCCCAACCCACAACGTCACCGTGACGAGGAGTCCCCACACCCCGAACTTGAACCAGAGGGCCACGAAGCCGTTGTGGACGAAGGGCCTCGTCAGCGTCGCGCGGTACACCCAATCGTAGTACGTGTGCGAGGCGCCGAGTCCGTAACCGAGGATGGGGTTCACCCTAATCTTCTCCCAGACCGAGGCTGTCTCGTTGAACCGGTTTACGAGGGAAATGTCAGCCACGGCGGCGGTCTCCAAAGTGGAGAAGCGGTCGAGTACCCCTTGGACGAGCAGCCTGCCGATGCCGCTGAAGACGACCGTCACGAGGAAGGCGAAGAGCACGAGGCCCCCGATGGAGAAGATGAGCAGCCGTCCCCGTTCCCGTGTGCTGAGCAGGAAGAAGAGGATGAGGATCCCGAAGAGGGCATCGACCCAGAATCCCCGCGCTTTCGTCATCAGCAGGGCGGCAACGAAGAACAGGAAGGGGAACAGCAACAGCACCCGCGTTCGCCAGCGATAGGCCGTGACGAGAAAGATGAGCATGCTCAGCACGCCCACGAGGAGGTGGACCTCGTTCAGGGCTGCGCGTGCGCCCGAGATCTCGATCAGCCGCGCCGCCGATTCGAGCGCTTCCCGGAATCCCAACGCGTTGCGGAAAGCAACAAAGACGCCGTACCACAGCATCGAAGCGAAGACGAGATCGGGGGCATAACGATAACGGGAGCAGGCGTCCTTGATGGGGAAATAGAACAGGACCATGAGGAAGGTTAGCACCTCCCCCACCCAGTCTTCCGGTCGGGCTCCCATTGCCAGACCGAGCGCGGCCCCCCCGAACAGCCCGAACACGATAAGGAACGCCGCCGCCCAATCCACCCGCGAACGTATGAGCTGCTCGCGGTGGAGGAGCAGTCGGACGCCGTACCAATGCGCGAGGTAAGCGAGGTAGTAGAGCCCGTAGATGGCCTCTGTGACTTGGATTCCGGGACTGGTCGTGATGAGGACTACGTAGCCGACGAGGACCACCCCGAGGTTCAGCGCGGGGAACCGGAAGAGCACGACCACGACCACGGCCCCGACGATAGCGAGCGGGACGAACAGTGTGAGGGCGGGGGCGAGCCAAGCGAGCGTAAGCGCGCCGGCCACCCCCCCCAGCAGGCCGGCCCAGAGCAAGCCCATCCCCCAGCGTTCAAGGTCCGCTGTTTGCGGGGACGCTATCGCGTAGTCCATGGGGGCCGTGGTCGTGGTCGGTGCTTGGTCCGGTCAGCTCAGTTGAGCGGCTTGGCGCAGGCGCGCTGAGAGGGGCGCAGCGTGGCGGCGCAGCCACGCCTGGCCGAGCACGAACAGGCACGCCAGCAGCAGCGCCGTCAGCGTCATCCCGATCACGATGGCACGGCGTGATGGACGGGCCGCCAGGATCGGGGCGACCGCCTCATCAACCACCTGCACCGCCTCGGCCTCGATCTGCTCCTGGAAGAGGGCCTGCTCGTAGATCGGGTAGACGGTTTCGAGGATTTGCTGTTGGATGAGTTGTTCTTGTATGATCTGGGCGTAGCGCGAAGTCAGGGCTGGGAGGTCGCGCATCGAAACCGGCAGCAACTGATCCTGGCCGCCCAGTACCTGATCGATCTGCGCTTGGGCGGCGGCGCGGGCGTGCCGCGCCGCCTGCACCTGCGGGTTGTCCGGGCCGTACTGCCGCGCCAGCGTCTGGTACTGGACGTCGAGGCGGGCCGCCTCCGCGCGCGACAACGCAACCGATTGCATCATGGCTTCCGCCTGCGCTTCGAGCTCGATGAGACCGTGGGTCTCTTGGAAGGTTTGCAACTCGCTGCGGACGGAGTCGAGATCGGCTGTGGCCCGGTGGAGACGCTGCTCGATCACCTGACGCGTTTGGCGGGCCGTTTCGGAGGTCAGTCGGGCGTTCTCCACGTTGAGCTTCTCGACCATGAAGTTGGCCATCTGTGCTGCGCGCTCCGGATCCCTGTCGTAGGCCACGACAGCGAGGTAGTCGTAGTCGAGCTTGACTTCGAAGTCCACGTTCTTAATGAGCTTTTCGACGGCCTGGAAGCGGGCCGCGCGCTCCCCTTCATCGAGGTCTACATCGTAGACCCCAATGAGATCGAACCGGTCCACCACCTCCTCCATCATGGAACGGCTGGTAAGGATGGCGAGGTAACGCTCGTAGCCCCCGCCCCTACCGAGCAGGCTTCCGAGGCCTCCGGTAGCGCGGTTGACGATACCGAGGAGGCCACCGATGCCGCCGCCCTCAGGCTGGAGTACCCGGGCCTCGGCGGCATACCACTTCGGCAGCAGTAGGGCGATGACAATAGAGGCGACGGCTACGAGCGCCGTAAAGCCCGCGACGAAACGGCGCCGCCGCCAGAGTACCCCAGCCCCATACCACAGCGTTTTAGTGGCCTGTTGCCGGCGCGCCTCGTCCTCTAGAGCGAGGCCGTCGCCGTGCGCTGTCTCTTCGGTTCTGATCTCCATGCGTAAGCAGGGTAATGGATCGAATGGGAAGCTGGTTTGCCACTACAAGCTGGTTTGCCGCTACCTCGTGAAGAGGAGGTACGTCGAGATAGCCGTGCCGAGGACGGCCAGCCCCGTTTGGACGTACTGGAAGCGACGGTTGGCGCTCTCCTGCCGGCGCTGAAAATCGAGCTGCCGCTCCTGAAGGGTCAGCGCTTGCAGCGTCTCTGAGTCGGCCATCGGGTTCCGGTTGACGAAGATGGCGTCACCGGAGTGGATCGTGGCGTTCGTGGGCGAGCGGAGGGAGCCGCTCCCGGACTCCCGGAGGTACACCTCGGCGGCGGACAGACCCCGTCCCCCCGCCTGCTCGACGTAGTAATCGGCGTCGGCGTCGGCAACGAAGGGGACGTACCCGGGATTGCGGACCTGCCCGATGACGAGGACGGCACCGGGGTCGCGCGGTACGACGAAACGGTCGCCGTCACGGAGGGGGACCGCAGGGATGGAGGCGGGGTCGTCCCCGAGGTCGAGGGAGACGCGCTGGTATTGAAGGAGCTCACGGGTGAGGTACTGCCGGCTGACAAACGTGAGGTCGGTGAGCCGGGCCTGCCGAAAGATCTGCTCCTCGACGAGGGCAGCACGAGCGACGGGGTCCTGCACGGCGTCCAAGGTCGGACTGCCTGCTGGTGTTTCGGGGGGCCCCCGGCGTTCGAGGTATGCCGCCCGCAGTAAGGCGTCCGGACGGAGGCCACCGGCTGCTGCCACGAGGTCGCGGAGCGTGGTTTCACCGGGGATGATGGGGTACGTGCCTGGGTAGGCAACGAAGCCGTCGGCCTCGGCGATTCCAGCGCGTGCGGCGTCTGGAAGGAGGAGCCGGTCTCGCGGCTGGAGGGGCACATCGGGTTCCGTCCCAGCGAGGATAGCCTGTACGTCGATGGAGCGCGCCTCGAGGTCCCCGTCCGCACTGCGTAAGAGCCGGACGGTGCCGGTCTCGGCCAGGAGCTCCGGTCCCCCGGCCACGAGGAGGAGGGCGGTTACGGTGTCGCCGGGGCGGTAATCGTAGCTGCTCGTATTCGTTCGGGATTCCCCGTTTGCGACCGACCTGTTGAGGGCCTCCCGGTCGGTACGCTCGACGAACACGGCTTCCCCATCGTTCGTGAAAGTCGGCACGTAGACGCGGTCCCCATCCTGGAGATACGGGTTGTACTGTGTGTCTCCGGTGGCGTAGTACCGCATGAGGTCGATGACGAGGCGGTCCCCATTCTGACGCTGCACTGCGACGTTGCGAAGGGCCGGGAGCCCGTCGTAGTTCCAGAACTCGCGCCGCTGTTTCTCCAGCGCTTGCAGCGGATTGTTTCCTTCCATCGCTGCTGCGAGAGCGTCTTCGACACGGGCCACGGGCACGGCCACGTGGCGGCCGGGGCGCGCGACCTCGCCCGATACGTGGACGTAGAACTGCCGTGGCTGCGCGAGGGCTACCTCGGTCGGCACGTTGCGGTAGGCCCGCTGGAGCGCCGTTCCGATACGGGTACGCGCCTCGGCGAGGCTCAGGCCGGCCACAGGGAAGCTGCCGACCTCGGGGATCACGAGCACTCCATCAGCGGTTACCGACGGAGAGAACTGGAGGGGGATCGCGCCGCCCGTAGAGATGCTAAACATATCGCCTGGCCCCACGATGTAGGAAGTAGGGTCGATAGCCCCTTCGAGAGGGACTCCACCGGCTGCGAGGATCCGGTCCGTGGCCTGCCGGCGAGCCTGCTGCGCCATGAGGGCCTGCTGCTCGGCTGCCGAGAGGTTCGAGGGCGTCTGGGCTCGGGCGGAGGACGAGCCCGCGAGGAGCACACAGAAGAGCAAACAACAGAAACGCGTTGTCGCTAGGTGATGCAGAACGTGCATTCGATGGCGGTTGGGTCCGAAATTGGCGCCGCAAGCTAAGGGCAGGACTGACCCGGCGCAATACCACCGCCGTGCCCCTATCCCCTCCCCCTCCGTCTTCGTCTAAAATAAGTACCCCGGCTACTTCCTTGCGACATCTTGCACCCGCCAAGATCAACCTCGGCCTCCACGTCCTCCGGCGCCGCACAGACGGGTATCACGACGTCGAAACGGTCCTGCTGCCCATCGGCTGGCACGACGTGCTCGCTGCCCGTTCGTCCGACACGTTTCGGTTCACGTGCTCGGACTCGGCACTGCCGACCGACGAGCGGAACCTCTGCGTGCGTGCTGCGCATGCACTCGCGGCGGAATCCGGGATTGCGCCCTGGGGAGAGCTTCACCTCGAGAAGCACGTGCCGCACGGGGCAGGTCTCGGCGGGGGGTCCAGCGATGCGGCCCACACCCTCCGGCTCCTCACCGACCTCTGGGACCTCGGCGTGCCCACTGCGGCGCTTCACGCCATCGCCGCGTCGCTCGGGTCCGATGTCCCATTCTTCTTACACGATGAGGCGATGCTCGCTACGGGCCGGGGCGAGACGCTGGAGCCGCTAGCCGACGAGCCCTACCACCTGCCATATGCCCTCGCCGTCGTGATGCCGCCCGTGCAGGTCGCAACGGCCGAGGCCTATGCCCTCGTCCACCCCAACGACCTGGGGCGGTCTGATGTCCGGGCCGTCGTGTGCTCCAACGACCTCGATCGGTGGCGACGCGAGCTGGTCAACGACTTCGAAGCCCCGGTGCTCGCTCGGCATCCGGAGATCCGTGAGGCCCGGCAGCGATTGCTCGATGCGGGCGCCGGGTACGCGGCACTCTCCGGCTCTGGAGCAGCCGTCTTCGGGGTGTTCGAGCGGGCAGGCGACGCGGAGCGAGCCGTCGCCGAGGCCGAAGCGTCGGGGCTGCGGGCGTGGACGAGCGTGCGGACCTAGCGTTCACGCTGGACACGCGCTGTATCTTACCCCCTTACAGAGTCCTCACGATCCGAACTGCCCATCGATGTTCAAAGCTATTCTAACGCGCCTGCTCGGGGAACGGGCCATCGGCAAAGCAGAGTACTTCCTGAAGCCCAGCCTGAAGGACAGTTGGGGCGGGCCGATGAACGGTCAGACGTTCCGGCGACGCATCTACGCTGACCTCGTGCGATCACTCCCACTGCAGGCCATCGTCGAGACGGGCACGTACCGGGGAACCACGACGGCGCTCTTCGAGGAGTCGGGGCTCCCGGTCTACACCGTCGAGGCCAGCCCGAGGTACCACGCCTATTCGCAACTCCGCTTGCGAGGTGTGCGCGGGCATGTGCATGTCTATCTGGGCGATAGTCGCTCCTTCCTAAAGGACTTGGCTCGGGATCCGTCGGTGCCCAGAGCAGACGTGCTGTTCTATCTCGACGCACACTGGGAGGAGGATCTGCCCCTACGCGAGGAGGTAGACCTCATCTTCAACAACTGGGAGCGGTCCGTCGTGCTGGTTGACGACTTCGAGGTCCCGGGTACGGACTACGAGTTTGACGACTATGGCCCCGGCAAGGCGCTGACGCTGGATTATCTCCGGCCGCTGGAGCGATTGGGGCTGTCCGCGTACTTTCCGGCTGCGAGCCCCGGTCAGGAAACGGGGGCGAAGCGGGGTTGCGTCGTGCTCTGCAACGACACCGCCGTCGCTGTGGCGCTGGACGAGATCGAGACGCTCAGGCTTTACGAAGACGAGCCTGCCGCCGGCGCGGCGAACGGCTAGGCAGGTTTTTACGCCCGCCCGTCGACCTCGCGTTCGATTTCGAGGGCGGCGGCGATGAGGGCGTCTTCCATCGAGGCGAGCCCTTCGTGCTGGGCGACGTACTGCGCCATCGCCTCCTTCAGCGTCGCGTCGCGCTGCACGACCGTCGTCCGCTTGCGCTCGGCCGGGTCCACGATGCGCTCGATGGCGGCGATGGTGTCGGCCTCGGCGAGGGCGTCGCGGATCGCTCGCACATCGACCTGCGGCACCTGTGACTCGTCGATCCGGTAGCGGATACGGACGACGGCGTCACGCACGTCCGCCATTTTGATCCGGCCGACAATCGTGCCTGTCGGATCGGCCGCCTCGCGGGCGTCGACTTCGATGGGGAGGAAGCGGCGCGCCGGCGTCGAAACGAACTCGTACGTCGTTTTCTTCTCGTTTCCCATCCCCGTGATCTCGACGAGGACGAAGCCCTTCTCGGCGTCGTGCTCTTTGAACGAGATCCGTTCGAGCGAGGATGGGTAAACCACCGGGGGACCGTCCCCCTGCTCGTAGGCGGCGAGGTTGCGGTCCTGGTATTTGTGGATGTGCCCGAGCGCGACGTAGTCGATGCCTGGCGGCGTGAGCTGGCCGACGGTGAACTTCGGCTCGTGCGCGATGAGGCTCGTCCGCTCGCTCCCGCCGACCTCCGCCCCCTGCACGGTGAAGTGCCCGGCGAGTACGGCCGGCAGCGCCGGGTCGAGCTCCCGCGCCGACTGCTGCACGAAGTCGATGTAGAGTTCCTCGATGTACGTGCGGATCTGCTCGGGCGTTTTCTTCCGGTGCTCCTCTTTGGAGAGCAGCATGGACCGGATCGGCCACGGGAGGGCGAGGAGCTGGAGCGGCCCCGCTTTCGTCTCGATCCGGTCCACGGTCGGCTTCCGGTAGACGCGGACGTTCCCGGACAGGAAGCCGAAGATGTCCACGGACGACGCCTTGCCGAACGAGACGGGATGGTCGTGGTTGCCGACGATCATCACGATGGGGATGCCCGCGTCGGCGATCGGACGGAGGCACTCGGCGAAGAGCTTCTGCTGCGTCGGTGTCGGGTCGGCGGTGCGGTAGGCGTCGCCACAGAAGAGGAAGAGGTCGACGTCTTCAGCGAGGGCGCGGTCCGCCATGAAGCGGAAGCTCGCGGCGAAGTCGTGGAGGCGCGAGTTCAGCCCGGTCTCGGGGTTGAGCCGGCCGTGGGTCTCGTAGCCGAGGTGGATGTCGGCGGTGTGGAGGAGCTTCATTGGGTGATGGAGTGATTGGGTGATTCACTGATTGGGGCGGTGAGGAAGCACAGCCATCACCCAATCACCCAATCGGCGAATCACTCAATGGGTTCACCAGCCGATGCGGCCGCGGTTTTCCTCGTCGCGGCGCTGGTTCTGCTTCTGCTCCCAGCGGTCGAAGAGACGCTGAACAGGTGTGCGGCCGTCCTCGTCCTCCGGCGGGGGCGGGGCGGCGGGGAGGACGTAGCCGCTCGGCGGCTCGAAGCGGCCGGTGCGGAGGCGGTCGGCGAGGGGGAGGTCCTTCGCTTTCGAGAGGCGGGTGGCGAAGTCGCCGACGATGTGGAGCGCGTTGTGCGCGCCTTGCCCCCACCAACTCGTGCGGAAGGCGATGCGGCGGTCGTTCCAGCCGACCCACGCGCCGGCCACGAGGTCGGGGTGCATCAGCATGAACCACCCGTCGGCGCTCTCCTGCGTGGTTCCGGTCTTGCCGGCGAAGTCGAGATCGCGGAGGCCGAACTTCCAGCGGATGCGGTTGCCGGTGCCGTTGTCGATCACCTCGCGCATCATGTCCACGACGGTGTAGGCCGTGGAGGCGCTGAGGGCCTCGCGGCCCTGCGGCTCGAAGTTCGCAATCACGTTCCCCTGCCGGTCCTCGATCCGCGTGATGAACCTCGGCTCGTGGTAGACGCCGCCGTCGGCGAGGGTGGAATAAGCCGTGACCATCTCCAGGAGCGTCACGTCGCTCACGCCGAGCCCGATGGAGGGCACGGCCTCGATAGGACTCTCGACGCCGAGTCGGCGGGCGTAGGTCGCCACGGTCGCTGGGCCGATCTCCTTCGTCAGCCGCGCCGTGGGGATGTTCTTGCTCTGGCCGAGGGCGGTGCGGAGCGTGACGTACTGGCCGGAGGTGCCGCCGGAGTTCTTCGGGACCCACGGCGGAAGTCCCGGCTGCGTCCACACGAACGTCGAGTCCATCAACCGGTAGTAGGGCGAGTACCCGTTGTCGATCGCGGCGATGTAGACGAACGGCTTGAACGTGGAGCCGGGCTGGCGGCGCGCCGTCTTCACGTGGTCGAACTTGTCGGCGACGAAGTCCCGCCCGCCGACCCAGGCGCGGACGAAGCCGGTCTTCGGGTCCATCGCGAGGAAGCCGGCTTCGAGGCGGGTCTTGTCCGTCTTGAGCGAGTCCATGAACGCCTCGTCCTGCCGAAGCCGGGCCACGGCATCCTCGCGGCTGACGTCCTCGCTTCGCAAGGCGCGCCAGCGGCCGGTGTCACGGATAAAGGTGTCTACGAGGCGGGTCTGGCTGCTCCAGAAATACTCCCACGGGTCGATGTCGTGGGAGTTGGCGTAGCTGACGTAGTCGTCTTCCTTCTGGGATCGGTACGAGTTGCGAGCGGCCCACTCCACGTCCACGACGGCCTGCAGCTTGTCCGTCTGCGCGTCCACCGCGTCCTGCGCCATCTTCTGGATCCGGCTGTCAATCGAGGTGTGGACGACGAGGCCGTCCGTGTAGATGTCGTAGTCGTTCTCCTTGCCCCACACCTTCAGCTCGGCGCGGAGGATCTCGGCGAAGTGCGGCGCGAGGTTGTCCGTGTGCGAGTACGGCTTGAAGTGGAGCGCAATCGAGTCGGTCTTGAGTTCGTCGAAGCGATTGCGCGGGAGCGACCCGTTCCCCACCATCTCAGCGAGGACGAGGTTGCGACGCTGCATCGTCCCCACGAGGTTGCGGACGGGGTTATAGTAGCTCGGTCCCTTTAGCATAGCCACGAGCACGGCAGACTCTTCCACGTCCAGATCAGCGGCGGGTTTGTTGAAATAGGTCTGCGCTGCGGCCTCAACGCCGAAGGCGTTGTTTCCCCACGCCACGGTGTTGAGGTACATCTCGACGATCTCGTCCTTCGTGTACCGCCGTTCGAGCTGGATCGCCGTGAGGATCTCCTTGATCTTGCGCGTCACCGTGCGCCTCGTTCCGACTTGCTCGTAGAGGTTGCGGGCGAGCTGCATCGTGATCGTCGAGGCCCCGCGCACGCCTTTGCCGGTGAGTGCGCCGTACGCGACGGCGGCGAACCCGCGCATGTCCACGCCCCAGTGGTCGTAGAAGCGCCGGTCCTCCATCGCCACGAGTGCCTCCGACATCGTCGGGGAGATCTCGTTCGCGGCGACCCACGTTCGGTTCTGGCCGAGGTAGTACCGCGCGAGCTCGACGCCATCGGCGGTGTAGGCAACGGTCGATTCGAGGTGCTCGGGGTTCTCGATTAGCTCGGTGGGGGGGAGCGTGAAGGAGAGGATCACGAGCCACAGCACGACGAGGAGGGTGAGGCCCCCGAGGCCGAGCGTGATCCACTTGAGCGCAGAGAACGAGTGGCGCTTGATCTCGGCATCGGACGCGGCGGCGCGGCGAGCTTCGGGATCGTCGAAGTAGCGCTTCAGCTCGTCGTCGGAGTAGGGATCGCTGGGCATGCAGAACGGGATCAGCGGGCGGAAAGCGGAGGGGCCGCCGGGTGGGGGAAGGGACCGCTCCGAGAACGGCCGGGCGCGTGGGGTTATTGCAAGTGCCCTGCGGGAGAGGGCACGGATAAACGTACGATGCGGCGGGCCTACGGGGGCAACTCACCCTGGCTCTCCTCACGTTTTATGCGTTTTATTCGTTTCGCCCGGCTGGCCTGACGGGGAGCGGTTCGGCAACGCGGCCGGTCCATCGGAGCAGGGCGGGTCCGTCCGCGTCGAGGCGGGCGAAGGTGCGGTCAGCGAACCAGTAGCCGGGGTTGAGGTAGGTGCCTTCGGGCCAGTCGGTGTGTTCGGCGGCGTGGCCGTGGCCGAGCACGACGAGGTCGGTGGGGGGGGAGACGAGGATGCGGTGGGCGGCATCGCGGAGGGCATTCACGTTGGAGGGCGTGGGCGTCCCGTCGCCCAGCCGGGCGACGCGCCGGGCGAGGCGGTAGCCCCAGTCGCCGGGAAGGAGGTTCCGGTAGAGCCGGTACGCCCCTCCGTGGCGCAGGAGCGGTTTCAGCCGGTTGTAGGCCCGCTCCAAAGGGATGAGCCCGTCGCCGTGGGCAATATACGCCGTGCGTCCGGCCAGCCTCGCCGTGACGGCGTCGGGCACGACGCGCACGCCGAGTTCGCGCGCGAAGTAGTCGAGGTGCCACGGGTCGCGGTTGCCGACGACGTAGGTGACGGCGATGCCCGTGTCCGTCCACTCGGCTAGCAGCCCTTGCAGCCGGGCGAACCCCTTCGGAACGAGGTGGCGGTACTCGATGAACTGGTCGAACACGTCGCCGACGAGGAAGAGCCCGCCGTCGTTGCCGGCTGCGCGCAGGGCGCGTTCGTGGGCGCGCAGGAGGGCGAGCGCGTCGCGCTCGGCGGCGCGGCTCTCGGCGGCGCTGCCGCGCCCGAGGTGGAGGTCCGAGAGGAAGAGGTACAGGGGGATGGGGGCGGGGGAAATCGAAAATGAATGCGCCAAATTACGGTACCCGTAGGGGCAAGGCGTGCCTTGCCCGCGTCGAGACCGGCGCGTGCGGCCGGACACGGCACGCCTTGCCCGGCCGCCCCATAGGCATCGGTGGCGGAGTCCCCATGTCCCGCGCAACCTTCCCCGCCTCGGCTCGTTCGACGCAGCCCCCGCAGGGGGAAACTACCCATCGGCCCGACCGCGTTCCCACCCTCGTTTCATGAATCAGACCGCCTACCGTCCGCCAACGTGGACCATGATGCCGCCGGTGATCAAGAACCTCCTGATCATCAACGGGCTGGTGTACTTCGCCACCGTCGCGCCCCAGCTTCAGGCCTTCCTCTTCCAGTGGTTCGCGCTCTGGCCGGCGGGGACGCCGGACGTTGCGCCGGGCCGGTTCGGGGAGGTGACGGCGGTGCCGCAGTTCTACCCGTGGCAGTTCGTGACGACGGCCTTTTTGCACGGCGGGCTCGGGCACATCTTCTTCAATATGTTCGGGCTGTGGATGTTCGGGATGCGGATCGAGAACACGTGGGGGAGCCAGCGCTTCGCGTTCTTCTACTTCTTCTGCGTCATCGGGGCGAGCCTGCTCCAACTCCTCGTGACCTCCGCCCCGTTCCTCTTCGGCATCGGCGACCCGGTGATCGTGCCGACCGTCGGGGCCTCGGGCGGCGTGTTCGGCGTGCTGCTGGCCTTCGGGATGATGTATCCTGAGGAGCGCGTGATGCTGCTGTTCCCTCCGATCCCGATCAAGGCGAAGTGGTTCGTGATGGGTCTCATCGCACTCCAATTGTACTCCGGGATCTCGGGGACGCAGGCAGGCGTGGCTAACTTCGCCCACCTCGGCGGGGCGCTCGCCGGCTTCGTGCTGATCCAATACTGGCGTGGCAAGCTTCCGTTCAAGCCCCAGCCCCGCCGTTCTGTATACTAACTTCCCGCGAACGACCTCGCCTCCCTCCACGCCGTGTCATCCCGGGCGAACGATGAGGGCGAAACGAACGGCGTGCCCCGTGGCCTTATGACCGGAGAATCTCCCCTGAACCGATTTCAGCGGTGGTACCGCCTGCTGCCGCCCGCGCTGCGCTTCCTGCTCACCGTCAACACGGTGATCTTCTTCGCGTGGTTCTTCGTTCGGCTCTCGCAGCCGGCGGCGGCGTTCGTCGTGAACGTCCTCGCCCTGAACCCGGCGCTCCCGACGCCGCTGTTCCGGCCGTGGCAGGTGCTGACCTACAGCGTGATCCACCTCCAGGTCGGGTTCTGGGGGCTGATCTCGTTCGGGTTCAACATGCTCTGGCTCTACTGGATGGGTCGGGATTATGAGGAGACGTACGGGAGCCACCGGCTCTTCGGGCTCTACGTGCTCGCGGCCATCGGCGGCGGCGTGCTGGCGGTGCTCGTCGGGGCCGCGCTGCCCGAGGGGCGGCTATTCCCGGTGGACGGAGCGATGGCGGCCGTGTTCGGCATCCTCTTCTGCGTGGCGACGCTCTATCCGGATCGGGGCATCGGCCTGCTGCTGATCGGCGTGGTTCCGCTGAAGTGGCTGGCCGGTGGGTTCCTCCTGCTCTCCGTGCTCTTCACTCTCAGTCACCCCGCGCTCCTGCTGACGTATTTCGGCGGCGCGGGCGTGGGTTTCCTCTTCGGCCGGGCGCAGCAGCGGGGGACCGACCTCGCCGCGTGGGCACAGGCCTTCTTTCCGCCACGCTCGGCGTACGGCGGTTACAGCGCACCCTCACGCGGAGGGGAGGAGAAGGGCGGCGTGCTCGCGCGCATCGACCGGTGGCTGGCCGGGCGGGGAAAAGAGAAGGCTCCGTCGGGCCGTACGGCGGACTCGCCACGCAAGACGGAGCCGACCCGGCGCAAGAAGCGGGAAGCCCCTGCTGTCACCGACGCCGCCGGGCCGGCGGACATCGACCGCATCCTCGACAAGATCAACGAGCGTGGGTACGATGCCCTCACCGAAGAGGAGAAGCGCGCGCTCTACGAAGCCAGCCAGAACGACTGAGCGGACGCGGTGAGGCAGGCCGAGGACGTATGCCTTATCCTCTTTCCCTTCGTCGCCCTCCCCTGTAATCGTGCGCCGCTTCCTCTGGGTCTTGTTCGTGCTGGTGGATGGGCTTGTGCTGCTCGCCGCGGCGACGGGCTACGCGGCGGTCTACCTCGACCCCCGCGTGTTCTGGTGGAGCGAGCTCCTGGCCGTCGCGTTGCCGGCGTTTGCGGTGCTCCTGCTCGTGCTGACCGTCGTGCCGGTGGTAGCGAAGCGGTGGGGGTGGGTGGCGCTGCACGCCGTCGTGCTCGTCGTGCTCGCCCTGCGGCTCTTCCCTTTCGAGCGGTTCGGATCGCACAGAGCCTCGGCCGCCGACGATCTCGTGGTGATGACGATGAACGTGCCGCGCTTCGGGCCGAGCGCAGAGCAGCTCGCCGCCGATGTCGTAGCCCTGCTGGAGGCGGAGCAGCCCGTGTTCGTAGGGCTTCAGGAAACCGTCGCCGAGCACCGCACCCAGCCGCCCTACCGGCCTACGATTGCGTCGTACGTGAGCCCGGCCGTGGACTCGCTCGGTTACCTGCTGGCGATCCCGCCGGACTGGCGGACCCAGCAGCCGTTGCTGATTCAGCCCGACGCGCCCGGCGGGCTCTCGGTCGTTCAGCAGTCGCAGCGGAGGCTGGAGATGGGGCCGGAGGACCGGGGCGCCTCGCAGTACGTCCGCACCCGCTTCCGCTGGCAGGGGCGCGAGGCCGTCCATTATAACCTCCACCTCCGCTATTTCGGGCAGGAGAAGCCGTGGGATGAAGACGTGCGCCTGTTCCATCCGGGCACGTGGCTCCCCTTCCTCCACCGCTACCGGGAGGCGTACCGCCGCCGCGCCACCGAGGTGGAGCACATCCTCCGCGAGATCGATCAGGAGACGCTCCCCGTCATCATCTCCGGCGACTTCAACGCGACGACGAACAACTGGGGCTACCACCAGCTCGCCGAGGGACGGCTCGACGCCTTCCGCGCCGCCGGCACCGGCTGGGGCGGCACCTACCGCGCCGACTTCCCCCTCGTCCGGATCGACCACGTGCTCGTGGATCCCGCATTCGAGGTCGTCGCCGCCCACGTCCCCGACGTCACCTTCTCCGACCACCGCCCGCTCGTCGTTCGCCTTCGCTGGCGCGATGAAAGCGGAGGCTGAAATATGTGGGAATAGGAAGAGGAACGGAGCTTGCCTTACGCTTTTTCGTACTATCGTTCCCCCTGCTTATTTGCTCCTTCGCCAACATGCGATTCCATCTGTTACACGGCGCGGCGTTCGTCGCGCTCTCGCTCGCCCTCGCGGCCCCGGCCGCGGCGCAGGGCTCCTACCAGCGCTACTACGACCAGCAGGACCTCGAAGCGCTGCTCTACGCGCGGCACGGCGACCTCGAGTCGCTGCCGGAGGTGACGTACCGCTACGTCGTCCTCAGCGACCCCGAAGGCAACTCGGTCTGGGCCCGGCACCGGCTCTATAAAGAGCTGGGCGACGGCGACGTGCGCGAGGGCCGCGAGCATCTCCCCCTCGTCGAGTTCATCAACTACGTCCGCGTGCCGGAGCTCAGCGTCGGGGACACGCTCATCGTCCCGAGCCGGGCCGATCTCGACATCCGGGCGTACGCGCCGTTTCCCCGCTTCTACGCCGGCGCGGCGGACCTCGACAAGATTTTTATCATCGACAAGAAGGTGCAGGCGTGGGCAGCCTACGAGCACGGGCGGCTCCAGCGCTGGGGCGTCGTGAACACGGGGCGGGCGGGCTCGCGGACGCCCGGCGGGCGCTACAACTTCAACTGGCAGGAGCCTGAGCGCGTCTCCAGCGAAAGCCCGCCCGGCGAGGAGTGGCTGATGCGGTGGGTGTTCAACTTCCACGGCCCGCGCGGCTTCCACATCCACCAGTACGTCATGCCCACCGGCGCGCCCGCCAGCCACGGCTGCGTCCGCCTCATCGCCGCCGACGCGAAGTGGATCTACGACTGGGCCGACGGCTGGAAGCGCGATGCCAACGGCAACGTCATCCAGCAGGGGACGACCGTCCTCGTCCTCGGCGACGGGGAGGAGCCGGACGGGCGGCCGCAGCGCTTCGTAAAAACCCCCGCCGGACCGCGACCCAACCTCGTCGACCTGCCGGACGACCCGTTCAGCGTCCCGCCCGGCACCGACCAGCAAGTCCAATTCGACCGGCTGCGGGCGTCGAACTCGTAGGCGTTGACGGGGTGCCGAACCATAGAGACGTAGCATGCTGCGTCTCTACCGTCGAATCAGCGTCGCGGCGGGTTCAGCCCTCGTCGTCCCAGAAGCCTTTGCCGGAGATACGCGGGCGCTCGTCCTGGTTGGCGACCTGCCAGGCCGTGGCGAAGATCAGCCGGCCGATCCGCGCCATCCGCTCGTAGTCGATCTTCTGCGGTTCGTCGCCGACGCCGTGGTAGTCCTCGTGCGTGCCGGTGAAGTAGAACACGAACGGGATGCGGTGCTTGCCGAAGTTCCAGTGGTCGCTGCGACGGTAGAACTGCTCGGGGTCCTCCTTCGTGTTGTATCGGTCGTCCAGCTCCAGCCCGTCCCCCATCAGCCGGTTGGCGTCGGTCGAGATCCGGTCGAGGTCCTCGGAGACGATCTTCGAGCCGATGAGGTAGACGTACTCCGTGCTGCCCTCGCGCGACGGGTCGTGGCGGCCGATCATGTCGATGTTGAGGTTCGTCACGGTGTTTTCGAGCGGGAAGACGGGCTCCGTGTCGGCGTAGTATGCGGAGCCGAGCAGGCCTTTCTCCTCGCCGGAGACGTTGAGGAAGAGGATCGAGCGGCGCGGGCCGTGGCCGTCGCGCTTCGCCTGCATGAACGCCTCGGCCATCTCCAGCGTCGTGACGGTGCCCGAGCCGTCGTCGTCGGCCCCGTTGTAGATGCCGTCGCCGGTGGCGAGTACGTCCATCCCGACGTGGTCGTAGTGCGACGAGAGGACGACGACTTCGTTCTTCAAAACGGGGTCGGAGCCCTCGATGAACGCGAGCACGTTCTCGCTCGTCACCGGGCGCGTCGCCCGCTCGATCGTGCTCTCGACGCGCGCGCCGTCCACGGCGAACACGACGGGTTCGAGCTTCGTGTCGATGGTACGCTGGAGCTCGGCGACGGTGTGGCCGCTCCCGGCGAGAAGGGCGTCGGCGAAGGCGGAGGAGACGTTGAACGTCGGCGGGAACTGCCGGCGGTCTTCCCGCTCCTGCCCGGCGAGGGAGAGGGAGCCGAGCTTGTGCGCGGACGCGGCGGCCTGCTCGGCGATGCTCCGCGGCTGGAGCGGGCTCGTGTCGCTGACGATGAGGAAGCCGGTGGGCGCGCCGAGGTCGCTACGGATGAGGCCCAGCGCTTTCCGGTACCACGACGAAGAGAACGCGGTGGGCTCGCCGTCCTCGGTGAGGAGGCTGCGGCCTTCGGGCGAGAGGGGCTCGTCGGCGAGCAGGAGGACCCACCGGCCTTCCGTGGAGAGGCCCGCGTCGCGGAGAGCGGCGAGGTCGTCGTAGGCCTCGCCGCCGATGCCGTAGCCAGCGAAGACCACGCTGCCGCTGACGGTGCCCGCGCCCCCGCTCCGGGGGTAGGCCGTCCCGTCCTGCCGGTCCGGCGTGAACGTGCTCGTGGCGACCGTCTCGCCGCCGACCTGTGCTTCGAGCGTGGCCTTTTCGACGAACGCCTCGTTGAGGGTGAACGGCTGGAAGTAGGCCGCCGGGCTCAGCGGGTCGTCTGTCTCGGCCGTGCCCTTCGGCTCCAGCCCGAGCTTCCGGTACTGCCCGGCGAGGTAGGTCGCGGCGAGCTTCTGCCCGCGCGTCGAGGTCTCCCGGCCCTCGAAGTAGTCCGAGGCGAAGACGTAGAGGTGGGCGGCGAGGTCCGAGGCCGTGATCGTCTCGGCGTAGTGCCGGGCGAGGTCAGGGCTGGCCTCGGTGGCCGGCTGCGCGCACGCGGCGGACGTGGAGAATGCGAGTGCGGCGATGAGCAGGAAAGCAGAGCGGGTGTGCATGCGGAAGGCGCTGTGATGGGAAAGAGAACGAAGGTAGGTGCGAGCGGACCATGCCAAGCGTGCCGTGTAACGAGGCGGCAGCTTCGCGTTACCAGCCGGACCGTTCGACCGTTCGGTACCGGGGTCCGGGCGCGGGCTCCGTAGAGCTGACGGCGCTTGTTGAGGTAGGTGGAGGATACGCTTGCATTCTGGCACCTGTCGTTCGACCTTTGAGCAGGTTCAACCCGCCCTACCATGACCGCCTCTCCTGCCACTCGCCTCACGCTCACTCCCGCTGCCTACCTCGCCTGGGAGGAGGCGCAAGAGGCGAAGCACGAATACTACCGGGGCGAGGTGTTCGCCATGGCCGGGGGTACGGAGACCCACGCGCGCATCATCAGCAATCTGCACCTTGCTCTACGGCTCGCCTTGCGCGGCAGCGACTGTATGACGTACACCGATGCGCTCCGCGTCCACGTCGAGGCCCACGAGCTCTACACCTATCCCGATATCTCGGTCGTTTGCGGCGAGGCTGCCTTCATCGACGAGCGCCGGACGAGCCTACTCAACCCCGTCGTCCTCGTCGAAGTCCTCTCGCCGTCCACCGAGAGCTACGACCGGACGGCGAAGGGGCGGTTCTACCGGAGCATCCCCTCGCTCCAGGTCTACGTGGTCGTCTCCCAGGACACGCCGGGCGTAGACGTGCTCACCCGCACCGACGAGGGCTGGCTCCTCCGCACGGAGGAAGAGGATGGGCGCGTCGCACTGCCCCCGCTGGGCGTGACGCTCGATCTGGCAGACCTCTACGACGGCGTCACGTTTCCCGACCAGAGCGAGCTCGACCGCCCCGCGCCACGGGCGTGAAGCCCGTCGAGTTCGACGAAGTCCACGCTTTCGCGGTACACGCGGCGGCCCCGCTGCTTTCACCGGCAGCGGGGCCGACGTGCGTGCCCCGCAGGGCGGGGGGGCGGCCGTTCCATGAGTGATTAGCGCAGCAGGGTAATCCGCTGTGTCTGCACGAACGAGCCCGCCTCCAGCCGCAGCGTGTACGTCCCCGATGGCAGCGCCGCCGCCTCCGGCCACACGACCTCGTACGTCCCCGGTGCCTGGTCCGCCGCCACGAGCACGGCGACCTCCCGGCCCAGCACGTCGTAGGCCACGAGCCGGACCGGCACCGCCTCGGCCAGCCGGAACTGCACCGTCACGGCACCGGTGCCCGCACGGAACGGGTTGGGGTAGGCGGCCTCGAGGGCGAACGCCTCCGGCACCGCGGCGTCGAGCTGGCTCAGCACCGGGTCGCAGAGTGTAGTGTTGCCGGCCACGTCCATGACCTCGACGACGACGCTGGCAGAGGCAGACTGGTCCACCTTCGTGGCTACGATACCCACCGGATCGGTGTACCGACCGTAAAGGCGGAGATCGCAACGGTGGCGTTGCGGGCACGCGCGACCGTAATGGAGGCGATCCCGCTGCCGGCGTCGCTGACGCTCGTCTCGACGGACTGGGGTGGTCCCGGATTAAAGGTCAGCGTCCCACACACCGGCGGCGTGTCGTCGCCCGGCATCTCGCAGGCGTCGCCGGTGCCGTCCTGGTCGGCGTCTTCCTGGCCGGGGTTGGCGACGTCGGGGCAGTTGTCGCAGGCGTCGCCGACGCCGTCGCCGTCACCGTCCTCCTGGTTCGGGTTGGGCGTGTCGGGGCAGTTGTCCTCGGCGTCGGGGATGCCGTCCTGGTCGCGGTCATCGGGCTCCTCCTCGCCGGGGATGGAGACCTCTTGGGAGCAGGAGTTGCCGGCCAGGTCGGTCACGACGACCGTGCCGCTGCCGTCCGCCGTCGGGTCCTCCGGCGTGACGGTGTAGCTGACCTCGGTGTCGCCAGGCTCGAACGGGTCCACGTCCAGGCTGAGGTTGGTCGCGTCCACGAGCTCGACGCTGGCGATGCCGCCCGCGTCCGTGGCAGAGCCGGAGAAGGTCTGGCCGTCGAGCGCGCCTGCGCAGACCGGGTCCGTCGTGTCCTCTCCCGTTCCGCTGGCCCCGCTGAAGAGGTAGGCCCGCCCGGCGTTAAAGACGTTTCCGTCGTCTTCACGGTAAGCCCCGATGAGGAGGTCGCCGCGCCCGTCGCCGTCGGCGTCGGCCACCCCCGCCACCGAGACGCCGAAGTCGGCGCTCTGCCTGGGGTTGGGCGAGACGAGCGTGCGGAGCAGCGCGCCACTCGCCCCGCTAAAGAGGTAGGCCCGCCCGGCGGTCGGTACCCCACCGTCCTCACGGCGAGCCCCGACGAGGAGGTCGCTGACCCCGTCGCCGTCGGCGTCGAGCACCCCCGCCACCGAGATGCCGAAGTCGCCGATCTGTCTGGGGTTGGGCGAGACGAGGGTGCGGAGGAGCGCACCCGTGGCCCCGCTAAAGAGGTAGGCCCGACCGGCACGTCCGAGTCCGGGCCCGACGTCCTCTTGGTTAACGTCAGTCGCGGGTTGAAGTAGAGAACGGGTTGGCAAGTCGCTGCGTCGTGCGTAGGGTGGAGTTGACCACTCCCCTCGCACCAGCAACCCCGCCAACCCGATGACCAGCAATGTA
>JBBSMX010000022.1:0-41520 GCA_038232935.1 Rhodothermales bacterium
ACCAGCTTGCCGACAGGTTTGGCGGCGGCTTGCTTCAGCGCGCCGGTGACGGGTGTGTCCATGCTCTTTCTTGCCTCTTCAGACTTTCTGGCCGGCGGTGCCGGGGCGGTAACCGGTGGTGAGCTTGGGCTTGTTGTGGCGCCAGCTCGGCTCTTCGTTCAAGGTTTCGAGCATGACCCCACGCAGCGGCACGATCCAGCTGCTGTAGGCCTTGATCGAATTGGTGGCGAGCTTGCTGCCCGGCGGCTCGTCCATGAACGGCATGAACTTGTCGGGAAAGCCCGGCATCGTGCAGCCGATGCAGATGCCGCCGACGTTCGGGCAGCCGCCGATGCCGGCCATCCAGCCGCGCTTGGGAACGTTGCACTGCACGACCGGGCCGTGGCAGCCGATCTTGACGATGCAGTTCGGGCTGCCGTATTCCTTGGCGAAGATGCCCTGCTCGAACGAGCCGGCGCGGTCGCAGCCGTCGTGCACGGTCGCGGTGAAGAGCCACTTCGGCCGGCCCAGGTCGTCGAGCGGGATCATCGGCGCCAAGCCGGCGACCTGGCGCAGCAGGTAGAGCAGGGTCTCCATGAAGTTGTCGGGCTGCACCGGGCAGCCGGGAACGTTGACGACCGGCAGCCCGGCCTTCGACTTCCATTTCCAGCCGAGGTAGTCGTTGAGGCCCATGCAACCGGTCGGGTTGCCCTTCATCGCGTGGATACCGCCGTACGTGGCGCAGGTCCCTGCTGCCACGATGGCGAGGGCGTGCGGCGCGAGCCGGTCGATCCACTCGTTGGTGGTGATGGGCTGGCCGGATTCTTCGTCGGTGCCCATCGCGGCCCAGTAGCCCTCGCTCTTGATCTTCTCGTTCGGCACCGAGCCTTCGAGCACGAGCACGAACGGATCAAGCCGTCCGGCGGCGGCCTCGTACCACCAGTGCATGAAGTCGTCGCCTACCTCGTAGGCGAGCACGGGGTTGTGGAGGTGGACCTTCGGGAGGCCGGGGATCGCGCCGAGCACCACGTCTTCGATGCTGGGCTGGGTGGCGGCGGTGATCGAGATGGTGTCGCCGTCGCAGCCGAGGCCCGTGGTCATCCAGACGATGTGGACCTCTTTGACATCGGGCGGGCGGTTGGCGATGATCTGGGGTGTTTCCATACGGGTATCCTCTTGGGACGGCAAGGCTTCCAGGAGAGGGAGCAGGCCGGGATGACGAATGGCGTAACGTAGGCCCCCGCCCACGCCATCAGCCCATGAGATGTAGAAACTTCCTCGGGCCGAGGGCTGATCAGACGGGCCCGGAAATGCATTACTAGGTTTCTATCGGGGTGGCAGCACACCCACCGGTGGCGAGCGGGGTGCCTTCGAGACTTGGGCTCGTGTAACTACCGCTGATTCAGCGTACCAGATTTCACTGCGAATGTCAAGGAGAGGTTGCGAGATGTGAAACTTTTTTCAAGATTTTCCGGGCTTAAGGTTAAGAACTCTACTCGCCTTCATGGGTTCTCAATAGACGAAGATCAGCCTTTTCTATCTACCGCCCATCCCGAATCACCCATGCACGAGCTCTCGATCGCCGTCAGTATGATAGAGGCGGTGAGCGAGGAGGCCGACCGAGCCGGAGCCGAGCGGGTGAGCGTGGTCTACCTGAAGCTGGGCCCGCTCTCCGGCGTCGTCCGCGATGCGCTCGCGTTCTCGTTCGACGTGGCAGCAGAAGGCACCCTCTTGGAAGGGGCCATGCTCGACATCGAGGAGGTGCCCGTCGTCGTATTCTGTGCGGAGTGCTGGGCCGAGAAGCCGCTGCCGGATCTGCAAGGCTTCCGTTGCCCCGACTGCGGGACGCCCGCGTCGGACATCCGGCAGGGCCGCGAACTAGAGATCACCGCCATCGAGATTCACTGATACCAGAGGACGGTGAACAGGAAAAACTGAAACCCACGAATCGCAAACTCCGCCATCGCCCATGAACGCGAGAATTATCGAAGTGCGCCACGGCGTGCTCAAGAAGAACGACGAGCTGGCCCGCGCCCTCCGCGAGCGCTTCGACGCGGCCGGCGTGTTCGTCATCAACCTCGTCTCCGGGCCGGGGGCGGGCAAGACGGCGCTGCTGGAGCGGACGCTCGCGGCGCTGCGCTCCGACCTCCGCGTCGCCGCCCTCGTCGGTGACCTCGCGACGGAGAACGACGCCACCCGGCTGGCTCGCAGCGGTGCGCCGATCCGCCAGATCTCGACCGGTACGACGTGCCACCTCGAAGCGCAGATGATCGCCGACGCGCTCGACGGCTGGGACCTCGACGCCCTCGACATCCTGTTCATCGAGAACGTCGGCAATCTCGTCTGCCCGGCGAGCTACGACCTCGGCGAACACTTGCGCGTCGTGCTCCTCTCCGTCACCGAGGGCGAGGACAAGCCGCTGAAGTACCCCACCATTTTCAATACCGCCGACCTCGCGCTCGTTACGAAGATGGATATCGCCGAGGCCGTCGAGTTCGACCGAGATCTCGCCTACCGAAACATGCGCGCCGTGCGACCGGGTCTGCCCATCGTCGAGACCTCGGCCCGCCGAGAGAGTGGGTTAGACGAATGGCTGGACGCGCTCCGGCACCACCACCAAGCGACCGCCGCCACCGCCTGACCGCCGATGAAGCTCGTGAACCTGACGAAGCATCCGGTCATGCTCTACGACATCTCCGGCGACCTGGTCGAGGTCGCGCCCGACGCGCGACACCTCGGCGTCGTGGCTGTCGGCGAGCACCGCACCGTCGAGGACGAGGCGGGCCATTCGTTCTCGCTCAACGAGCGCCGCATCACCGAAATAAAGTTGATGCCGGAGCCCGCCGACGGAACGCTGTACATTGTCCCTGTCGAGGTGGCGATGGCCTTGCAGGAGCACCGCGCCGACATAGCGTTCCCCGCTGAGGAGGCGGAGGTGCGCGATCCTGACGGACGGCTCCGCCGCGTGACCCACCTTCGCCGTGTCCTGTCTCGTATCTCCTGAAACCGCCTCCGAGTCCGCTATGGATGTCGTCGTACCGGCTGCCTTTGCGCTGGGCCTCCTCAGCGGCTTCAAGCACGCGTTCGAGCCAGACCACGTCGTCGCGGTCTCGACGCTGCTGCACGAGGAGCCGAAGCTGCCAAAGGCCGTCCGGCTGGGCCTCGCCTGGGGCGCGGGCCACACGACGACGCTGGTGGTGGGTGTTCTCCTCGTTGGTGGACTGCGGGTGCAGGTCACGGAAGCGCACCTCGGGTATTTCGAGCTGCCCGTAGCGGTGATGTTGCTCGCCCTCGGCGGGTGGGCGCTCTGGGGCGCGGTCGCCCGCGTGCTCGCGCTGCGCCGTCACCGGCACGACGGCGTGCCGCACTACCACCCCGCTACGGCGGGGCAGGCTGTCGGCGAGCATCCGCACCCGCACCGTTTTCCGTGGAAGCGCTCCGGCTGGCAGGGGTATGCGGTGGGGATGGTCCACGGCCTCGCCGGAACGGGAGCCCTTCTGCTGCTCGTAGCGGCCACGCTGCCTACGCTGGCGGCCAGTGTGGGCTACGCGTTCCTCTTCGGCGCGGGCTCGGTCCTGGGCATGGCGGCGGTGACGGTCGGACTCGCGTTGCCCTTCCTCGCTTCGCGCTCACGCCCGGCGCTCTACGAGACTCTCACCGGGCTCTCCGGTGCGCTCAGCATCGTGCTCGGCGTGAGTCTCCTCTACGCCGCGTGGTGAGCCGATGCGCGTAGAAACCTCCACGCTCAGCGCCACCGTCGCCGAGAGGCTGCGGCAGCGCAACGCGGTCTCGCGGGCCTTCTTCCCGGACCAGGCTCCGCTGCTCGCCGCCGCCAGCCGCGAGATGGCCGAGCGGTTCCTCCGAGGCGGGCGGCTGCTCGCCTTCGGGCGCGGCCCCTACGCGAGCGACGCCCAGCACGTCGCGGTCGAGTTCGTCCACCCGGTGATCGTGGGGAAGCGGGCGCTGCCGGCGCTCGACCTCAGCGCGGCCTTCGAGACGTGGCTGCCGGCGCTCGTGCGGCCGGACGACATCGTGATGGGCTTCGGCCCGCCGGAGGGCGACGAGGCTGTGACGCGCGTGCTCCGCCACGCTGCCGAACGCGGGGCGCAGACGTTCGCTTTGCCCGGCTCAGAGGGCAGCTATGCGGTGGCCTCGCCGTCGGCCGACTCGTTCGTTCATCAGGAGATGATCGAGGTGCTCTACCACACGCTCTGGGAGACGGTCCACGTCTTCTTCGAGCACCGCGAGCGCGGGCACGACGACGTGGGGGCCTCGGGTTTCCTCTACCCGTTTCTCAGCGGTGTGAAGCAAGAAACGGGCGGGGCCGTCCTCGATGAGGTCGCCGCGTCGATCCTGCTGAAGGCGGGCGACGACGAGGCGCTGCGCGAGCAGGTCGCCGCCGAACAGGCCGAGGCCGTCGCCGAGGCCGCCGTGGCGATCCACGAGCGGCTGCGGACCGGCGGCCAGCTCATCCTCTTCGGCAACGGCGGCTCCGCCACCGACGCCAACGATTGGGCGCTCGACTGCGTGGCTCCGCCGCTCGGCCGCCCGGCCTTCCCCGCCATCTCGCTGGCGATGGAGCCCGCCACCGTCAGCGCCGTCGCCAACGACGTCGGCATCGAGGTTGTCTTCCTCCGCCAGCTCCTCGCCCACGCTCGCTCCGAGGATGTCGCCATCGGCCTCTCGACGAGCGGCAGTTCGAAGAACGTGATCGTGGCGCTGGAAGAGGCGCGGAAGCGTGGGCTGCTCACGCTCGCGCTCGTGGGCACCGACGGCGGCGACATTCTCCGCCGAGGGCTCGCCGACATCGTCCTCGGCGTGCATACGGACTACATTCCCCGCATCCAGGAGGTCCACGCCTCGATCTATCACACCATCCTCGACACCCTGTACACGCTGCACGATGCTTGAGCTCTACGGCACGAAAACCTGTCGCTTCACCGCCGACCTCCGCGACGAACTCGACTGGCAGGGCCGCGAGTTCGTCGCGTACGACGTCGAGTCCGACGCCGACGCGCTCGCTCGGATGCGGGCGCTAACGGACGGCGGGACGACGGTGCCCGTGCTGGTGGAGGACGGTGCGGTCGTGCAGATCGGCTGGCAGGGGCGCGGGTGCTTCGTCGGCGGGGCTTCGTGACGGGGTCGGACGAGGCGGTGCGCATCCGCGTGCGCGGGGTGGTGCAGGGCGTCGGTTACCGCCCGTTCGTGCACCGGCTGGCCCACCGGCTCGGCCTCGCGGGCTGGGTGCTGAATGGCGATGCCGGCGTCGAAATCCACGCCGAGGGGCCGGCGGAGGCGCTGCGAGCTTTTGCGGAGGCGCTGCGGGAGGAGCCGCCGCCCGCCGCCCGCGTCGCTGGGATCGAAACGGCGTCCGTTTCCGTCGAGGGCTTCCGCACCTTTGCCATCCGCGAGAGCGCCCGTGCCGGGACCCTCACCGCCCGCATCGCCCCGGACCTCCCCCTCTGCGACGACTGCCTCGCCGAGCTGTTAGACCCCGCCGACCGCCGCTACGGCTATCCGTACATCACCTGCACGAACTGTGGCCCGCGCTATAGCCTCGTCCTCGACCTCCCGTACGACCGCCCGAACACCACGATGCAGGCCTGGCCGCTGTGCCCGGCCTGCGCCGCCGAATACCACGACCCGGCCGACCGCCGCTTTCACGCGCAACCCGTCGCCTGTCCGGTGTGCGGACCCGATTACGTGCTGAAAGCGGAGGGCGCGGAAGACCTCGCTGGACCCGCTGCCATCGAGCGGGCGGCGGCGCTCCTGCGCGGGGGCGCGATCCTCGCCGTCAAAGGGATCGGCGGTTACCACCTCGCCTGTGACGCCCGCGACGAGGCCGCCGTGCGGGCGCTCCGCGAGCGGAAGGTGCGGAAGGAGAAGCCATTCGCGCTGATGGTGCGCGACCTCGACGCGGCGCACGCGCTCGTGGACCTCGACGCCGAGAGTGAGGCGCTGCTGACCTCGGTGGCCCGCCCCGTCGTGCTGGCCCCCGCGCGGGAAGCGCTGCCCGGCGTCGCACCGGACAACCGGGAGCTGGGGCTGATGCTGCCTTACACCCCGCTCCACCACCTGCTCTTCGCCGCAGGTGCTCCGCCCGTGCTCGTGATGACGAGCGCGAACCGCTCCAGCGAACCTATTGCCTACCGCGACGACGACGCGGCGGAGCGCCTCGCCGGTCTCGCCGACGCCTTCCTCATCGGCGAGCGGCCGATTGCACGGCGGGTGGACGACTCGGTAGCGCGGGTGGGGCCGTTCGGCCCGGTCGTCCTCCGTCGGGCTCGCGGCTACGCCCCGACGGCCGTCGCCACCCTTCCTACGGACCGGCCGGTCCTCGCTGTCGGGGCCGACCTCAAAAGCAGTGTGACCCTCGTCGTGGACGGGCAGGCGTTCGTCAGCCAGCACCTCGGCGACCTCGACCACTACGCCGCGCTCGAAGCGTTTCGCGAGACGTGTGAGGATCTGCTGCGGATGTACGAGGTGGACCGCGCCGCCCTCCTCGTCGTCCACGACGCGCACCCGCAGTACGCCTCGACGCAGTACGCGCTCGAACTGCCGGGTTCGACCGTGGCGGTGCAGCACCACCGCGCCCACGTCGCCTCGGTGCTCGCGGAGCGGGAGGCGTGGACGAAGCCCGCCGTCGGGATCGCCTTCGACGGGACGGGCTACGGCGACGACGGCAGCATCTGGGGTGGCGAGTGCTTCGTGGGGAGCATCGCGGAAGGCTTCGAGCGCGTGGCTCACCTCCGGTCCGCCGTCTTGCCCGGCGGCGATGCGGCGGCCCGCCATCCCGTGCAAGCCGCCGCCGGTTTCCTCGCCGCGCTCGATGGCCTGCCCGATTTCACGGCTCCCCCCTTCGACTTCCCGGACCGTTACCGGATGGCGACTGAGCTGGTGCAGAAGCGCGTACGGACGTTTCCCACAACCTCGGTCGGCCGCCTCTTCGACACCGTCGCGGCACTTCTCGGTTTCACACGCGCCGTCACATTCGAGGGGCAGGCCGCGATCTGGCTGGAACACCTCGCTCGGTCGGCACCGACCGTGGAGCCGTACTCGTTCCCGGATCTCGACTTCGTTCCGCTGCTGCGAGCCGTCGTCGAGGATCGGCTGCGCGGGCGACCCGTCGAGGAGATCGCACGGGCCTTCCACGCCGGGCTCGCACGGGGCACGGTGGCGACGGCGCGGGCGCTCGCCGGAGCGCACGGGCTTGACACGCTCGTCCTCTCCGGAGGCGTTTTCCAGAACGGGCTGCTGCTGGAGGAGATCGCCGCCGTGCGGGCAGACTTGACCGTCTGGACCAATCAGTCCGTGCCGCCCAACGATGGCGGGATCAGTTTAGGACAGGTGGTGGTAGCGGCCTTCACGTCCGAGGCTGGAGATCACCAACGGCCGTAGACCTCGGGCTCCGCCGGCTCATCGACGCAGCTTCTGTGCGCGCAGCTACTGTGCGCGCCGCTGCACCCGGGCCCGCACGCGGGCAGCAGAGGTCCCCGAACGTCGTCGTGAGGTGATGCCTGACGAGGCGGGGGATTGCCTTATAATGTATCGCTGCGTTTTGGCGTATAACCAATCGACATCCACCCTGTTGCCCTTATGGTCTCCACGAAGGTTCGTTTCAACAACAAGGAAGTCGCCGACTTCGTGCCGGAAGTGCGCCGACGGGTGGCCGAGTACTTCGAGACGACGGGGCGCTCGCAGAAGGCGGACGGGCGGATGGTGCTGAAGACCGTCATCTTGCTCGGCGGCTCTGCGATCTGCTACCTCTTAATTCTGAGCGGCTGGTTCACGCCCTGGCAGATGCTCGGGCTGGCCGCGCTCCTCGGTGTGGGGATGGCGGGGATCGGGTTCTCGGTGTCGCACGACGCCTTGCACGGGGCGTACTCGTCGAACGAGCGGGTCAACCGGCTGCTCGGATACAGCTTCGACGTGCTCGGGGCCAACGGGTACATGTGGAAGGTCACCCACAACGTCATCCACCACACGTACACCAACATTCCCGGCGTTGATGAGGACCTCACCGTGTCGCCGCTGCTCCGGCTCTCGCCGGAGGCACCGCACGCGTGGTACCACCGCTTCCAGCACGTCTACAGCTTCCTGGCGTACAGCCTCTCCACGCTGAATTGGCTGTTCGTGAAGGACTACCAGCAGTTCATGAAGAAGGACATCGGGCCGTACACGAACAAGAAGCACCCGCTGGGGGAGTGGGTCACGCTCCTCGCCGGGAAGCTCACTGCGTTCGCCTTCATCTTCGTCGTGCCGTTCGTCGTGCTGGACGTCGCGTGGTGGCAGTTCCTCCTCGGCGTCCTCACGGTGCACCTCACGGCGGGCACGATCCTCGGCGTGATCTTCCAGCTTTCGCACGTCGTGGAAGGGCCGGAGTACCCGGCCCCGGACGTGCAGGGCACGATGGAGCACGCGTGGGTGATCCATGAGATGCACACGACGGCGAACTTCGCACGGGAGAACCTCCTGCTCTCGTGGTACATCGGCGGGCTGAACTACCAGATCGAGCACCACCTCTTCCCGCAGGTGTGCTCGGTCCATTACCCGGCGCTCAGTCCCATCGTCCGCGACGTGGCGCGGGAGCACGGCGTCCCGTACCACTACAACCCGACGCTGAGGACGGCGATCCGCTCGCACCAGCGGATGCTGAAGCAGCTAGGGCAGGCGGCGGCAGTGCCCGTGGCGAGCTAGGGTGGGGAGTGGTCCCCTTTTTCATTCCGGCCTGCTGCAGGAGTTGAGGCGAAGCATCACGGATATTTGCGGAAGCTCCTGATGTAGGAGCTATGGAAAGCAGATTTTGTTCGCGTGATCCGTAGGTTCGGAGCCGATGTCTGCCTCTATTCCACCTCCCGTCTACTCTATTGGCTACCAACTCCGTGATCTGGAGGAGGTGCTTAGTGAGCTAATTGCCGCTGGAGTAGGTGCCTTAGTCGATGTCCGGGAAACGGCATGGAGCTACAAAAAAGGATTCTCTAAGAGCCAGCTAAAGCAGGGCCTTGAGGAGGCGGGTATCGAGTACGTACATGCCCAGTTCGTCGGGAACCCGAAAGCCATTAGGAAGGCTGCTGCTACGCATGAGGAATGCCTCATCGCGTATAGCGATTACCTCAGCCAACACCCTGAACTCGTGGAAGAGTTCAATGTGCTCATCGCAGAGTTCGAGCGCAAGGGGAAAAGCGTATGCTTGATGTGCTACGAGCGACACCCCGATGATTGCCACCGTTCGATTGTTCTACGGTACTGGGAAGCCTTCGTTGGCGATAATGTTGACGCGCGCCATCTTGGAGTCGGCGGGGCTCCCCGGTTCATCGAAGGCCGGGTAGACCTAGCTGTCCCGCTCTGCGCGCCTTCCGCTGCTTGAGCGAGCCGCGTTTGGGATACCACAAGCCGACGATCGTGAAGCTCATCGGGTGCGCCTTGATGTTGCCCATGAAGAGAGCGAGTTCGTACTCCTCCAAGTCGCACAGCGACTGCATCTTCTGGAGTGCCTTGTCCCAGCCTTCCCGCCTGCCGAGCTCACCGAGACCCCAATCTAGGACGGCGGCCGTGTGGCCCGGGCACTGTGTAGGATCTCCATCGCAGCGGCAGTGCCATTCGATCCGAACCCGGAACGGCTGAAACTCGAGGGCTTTCATCACCTCTGGTTCATTTCTGAAGAGATCGTTCTGTTTCAGTTGCTCCTCAATCACCCGTCGCCGTTGCTCGTGCTTCGCTCTTGCGTCTTCACCGAGCTCATCTAGCCATACACGATCAACGCGGCCGACCGGGACGAAGCCGAGTGAGGAGCGGTCTTCCCTCTCCCGTCGCTTCAGCTCCTCAAGGCACTCGTAGTGCCATGTCTGATTGGCAAAGATGATCTCCCGCCGCTTCGCCCAGCAGTCCGCTGTGTCGAGATGGTTGTGCCGTTCGATGTCATGAGCCGCGAGCCGGTAGCTCTCGGGACGACTGTCGTTCGTGCTCGGCTCAAGCGTGGCTTCGACCCACTCAAAGAGGCGATACCTCCGGATGTCCGGGAGATATCGCAGCGGTACGGGATAGAGCCGGACAGGGGTGCCGTCCTCAAAGGATCCCCCTGTGCAAACGGTTTCCTTGTAGCGTGTGCTGAGTTCGGGGTAGGTTTTCCCCCAGATGAGGACGCGGCGCTTTTCCGGTTGGGATGGGATCATCACGGCTGCCTAATTAAATACACCCCGAGCCAAACGCAACACGCTGCTATGGAAGGCGCGGCGAGAGAGGGCCTAATTCAAGAAACACAGCGTGGATGATATAAACAATACGGACTCACATTCTCATTCGGTGCCGGGCAGCACGGCGTGGTATCTGGGCGGCACGTGGAGTGCGGGCGGCTGATCGGGCCGTAGCGAGAGCCGAAGCGTCTCCGGTCCGAGCGGTACGTCGAGGTGGCCCGTGTATTCGGCGGTCGGACGGGTGAGAAGGACCGCGTCGTGCAGCGGGTCGATCCGGTCGAGGCCGAAGACCTGGCGACACAGCGTGACGACGACGTGGGAAGCGAAGCCGTGACAGCAACTGGCCTCGGGACCGGCGTGCTCCCACAGCGTACCCGTGGCGTCGGCCATCGGGAGGAAGTAGTCCACGGCTTCGGCGAGGGCCTGCGCCCCGAAGCCGTAGCGTTCGAGGAGAGCGAGGCGAAGGAAATAGCCGTTGAGCATCGCGGCCGGGTAGACCTCCGGGTACGTCTGCTCGGCGTCGCGGCGTGGGCCGAAGTCGCGGCAGAGGGTCTCCCACAGCGCGCCGTGCGTCTCGGGCGAGGCCACGCCGAAATAGAACGCGTAATACTGACAGATCTCGGTGCGGTGGGCGGTGAGGCGGAGGTAGCCCTCCTCGCGCACAGCCTGATCTACGAAGAACGCTCCGTCGAATGCCTGCGCGGCGATAGCTTCGCGGAGGCGGCAGGCTCGGTCCTGCCATGCCGCTACGCTGTAGAGCCGGCCAGCCGCGTCGAGCGCCGCGGCCCGGAGCATGTTCGTCGGGTAATTGATGCCTTCCACAAACTCGTTCGCCTTCGACCACTCGACGAAGATCCAGCCGTCGAGGTCTTCGAGCAGGCCGTCTGCGTTGACGAACGGCTCGAACCACGCGAAGAGGTCGCGGACCTTCGGGGCGAAGGCACCGACGAGCGCGCGGTCACCGCTGCGTTGCAGGTATTCTTCGAGCTGGAGCACGAGCCACAGCGGCCAGTTGGGGATGAACTGCGCGTCGCGCTCGCCGAGGAAGTCGCCGTTGGGATGATCGGCCGGGTAGTTCATCGGGAGCATCCCCTTGGGCAGGCTGGCGAGCTGGGGAGCGAGGGCGTAGTTCTCCAGAAACGCCTGCTCGACGGCCATGCTGCCGGTGAGCAGGAACGCGGCGCGGGCCGTGAAGAAGCTGTCGCACGGCCAGCCGGCCCGCTCGCGCGAGGGGCAGTCCATGAGAAGGTCGAGGGCGTTCTGGCGGAGCGTTTCCCGGCCCGCTTCGAAGAGCCGGTCGAGGCGCGGATCGCTGCACGTGAACACGGCACGGTCGGCCTCGGGATTGTCATAGAGCCGATGACCTACCCGCTCCACCGTACACGCGCCGTCGAGCACGGCCAGCTTGAGGTAGCGGAAGGTGTACGGCTCGAACGTCTCGGATTCGTAAGTGCCCGGCTCGATCTGGCAGTCGAGGATATTCAAACAGCGCAGCCGCCGTGGGTCTACATCGCCGTCGGTGAGGATCTCGTCGAAGAGGACGTAGAGCCGCGTTGGCGTGGGGCAGCGGAGGCGGAGGCCGATGAAGCCGGTGCGGTTGACCCCGAAGTCGAGCAGGTGGAATGTCTGTGCCGGGAGGTCGAGGGGGAGCGTGAACGGGTCGTCCATCGACTCACGCTCGACGGTGTGAATAGCCTGCCAGTCGAGCGAGGGCGCGACTTCGAACTCGTCCTCGCGGTAGCCTTTGAGGTCAGGGCCGAGACCGGTCAGTGTCCAGTCGCGCCACGGCTCGGCGGGCATCGCGCCGCGCTCGATCCGCCCGGTGGCGACGATGCGTTCGGGCTCGACGCGTCGGAAGTCGGGATAGGGGACGCGGCGCGGGAGAAGCGGCGGCACGTCGCCGATCTCGCACGGCACGGCTTCGAACGGCGCGGCCGGATCGGTGCGCCAGCGGTGTACGTCCGGGCGCAGTCGGAACGCCTCCGAGAAGGTCCGCGCGACGCTGTACCGCTCGACGCGCTGCACGTGATCGTCGAGCAGTCCGGCCTCGAAGCGCACGCCGTCGCCGCCGGTCGAGGCGATCACCTCGCCGTCGGCTCGCACTTCGGCGAGTACGAAGGCGGGCTGGTCGAGGACGTAATAGCTGTTGACATTGTACCCGACGGCCTCGATTGCGAGAGGGTTTGCGCCGGGCTGGAGCCTCTCGTCCAGCGTCCATTCATCGACGCGGAACCGACCGTGCGGCCCGCGCGCCGGACCGTGCCCGACGAACGCTCCGTTCAGAAATACCCGGTAGACCGAAGAGGCTGCGACGTACAGCACGACCGGACGCGCCTCGGTAGGCGGCAGCAGAGCGCGGAAGCCGACGAACCGGTTCATCGCGGTCGCACGGCCCGCCGGCCAGATGGGGCGAGCGGTGCGGAACGGAGCGGTCATCGGTCGAGAAACGAGAGGCGGAGCGGAGTGGTGATGGCTGCTCCGCTCCGCGCCGTGAGCGTGACGGCGTCCTCGTCCGGCTGCGGAGCGATGGACGCGACGTAATCGAAGCCCGCCGGGACGGCGGCGACGGCGGTGATGCAGGCGACCTCGAACGGTCTCCCGTCGAGCGCGATGGTCGTCGGGATGCCGTGCTCGGAGAGCGGGTTCGGGGCGGCCGACTCGGCGAGGCCGAAGTGGAAGTATGACGTGACCTCTTCGAGCCCGAGCACGTTCACGTGCCGCCCGTTCCACGGCGGGTAGTGTCGCCCGCCGTTCGAGATCCACAGAATCGTCTGGCGAAGGACGCGCGGGTCTTTGAGCGTGAACCAGACGAAGCCCTCGTCGGGAAACGTCACCGCCGTCCACGCGAGCGCGGCGTCGGGGTCCGAGGCCAGCAGCACGAGGTCTTCGTAGCCGCGCCACGCCGGGTACCGGCTGAGATTCGCCTTCCCACCCGTCGTAGTGGGAACGCTGTCGAGTGACTCGAACCTGGCGCCGGGTTCGAGGAGGGAGTAGCCGCGCTGCGCCGGATCCTCGACGGGGACGGGTGAGGTGTGCCCCCACACGAATGGGCTCGTGGCGACGAGGCCGCTGCCCTCGGTGTCGGGAAACCTCAGCATCGCGTGGTGGCCGAAGCTCATCGGGCCGCTCATCCCCGCAATCGTGTGGCGCTGGTAGAGTGCTGAGTGGCCGTCGCGTAGCGTGATCTCTTTGTCCACGCGACCAGCGCGAATGGTCGTGTCGAGGTGGAGGCGGAGTGTCGTGGCGTCCCCGTCGCGGTCGAGGTCCTCGAATGTCCAGGCCGCGTTCGCGGTCTCGCCGTGGGGCGGATGCTGCTCGCCATCGAACGGCTCGGCATTGCCGCCGAAGGGGAGGCAGAAGAAATCGCCGCGGAGCACCTTCAGCATGGGCGGAAGCCCGTCCGTGGCTTCCTCCGCCCACGGGGCGACGTGGTACGGCTGCACCGTCCGCTCGCCGAGCCAGAACGCCACCGGGCCGAGGTGACCGCCCGTCTCGGTGACGAACGCCTCGACGGTGTCGTGGGCGAGCCGCCACGAGGGCTGGCCGAAAACGATGTGGTCGGGCGCGCTCATCGGTGGCAGACGAGCGGGGCACCGCGCACCCCGGCGTCGATGCGGGTGAGGTGCCAGCGGCCGAGGTTCGCCGTGAGGAGCTGGTCGAAGTCGGGGCCGGCGAAGGCGATGTTGGTGGGGTTGCCGAGCGTGTGGGCCTCCCAATCGTCGATGAACACCTCGGGCTTCTCGCCGGGGACGACGCGGTAGATTCGCGACGGCGTGTAGCACGAGACGTAGAGCGCGCCGTCGGCGTCCACCGCGATGCCGTCCGGCACCGTCTCCGGCAGCGTCACCACCGTTTCGCGCGCGCCCGCCGAGCCATCGGCGTTGATCGCCACGCGCTCGACGCCCGGCAGCCACGAGCAGACGACGTAGAGCGCGTCGCGCTCGGGCGTGAGACACATCCCGTTGGCGAAATTGAACGGGCCGGGATGCCAGACTCGAACGTCGCCTCCGTCGAACGCGAGGATGCGACCGTTGACCTCGCGGAAGGCCCCGCTGTCGGAGACGTACAGCATGTCGTCGGGACCGAAGACGGGATAGTTGGGGATCGACAGCGGCTCATCGTCCTCGGGCTGGCCAAACACGCTCAGCTTCCCCGAGTCGAGGTCGAGCCGCCACACGCACTGCTGCTTGAGGTCGCACGCGGCGAGCCACGAGGCGTCCGGGCTGAAGGCGATCCCGAGCACGAAGCCGCCCGTGTTCGCCACCTCTTCGGCTGACGAGCCGTCGGGAGGGAGGCGATAGATCTGCCCGGCCTCGCCGCCGGCCCACACCGAGCCGTCGGGGTGGACGGCGACGCACTCGGGGTGGTCGAGCCCGTCGTAGAAGATCGAAGCGCGGTCGAGGGAGAGGAGGGGGGCGGACATGCGGAGCGGGTCAGGAGGTGGGGGTCGCCCACTGGCTGTTCGGCCAGCGGCTGTACCACTCGGGGCGTTGCGGGTCGCGGTCGTAGGGATAGGAACCGAGCTTTTGGTACAGCTCGGCGTACTCGGCGAGCTTGTCGCGGTCGAGCGTGACGCCAAGGCCGGGGCCGGTCGGGACAGCGATGCAGCCTTTTTCGTAGGCCATCTTCCCGCCCGCGATCACGTCGTCGGTGAGGTGGTGGTAGTGGGCGTCGGCGGCGAAGGAGAGGTTGGGGAGCGCCGCGCCGAGGTGGAGCATCGTGGCGAGCTGGATGCCGAGCTCGCCCGAGCTGTGGACGGCTACACCGAGCTGGAACGTGTTGCAGACCACGCCTGCTTTCCACGCCTGCCGCAGCCCGCCCCAGAACGTCGTGTCGAGCAGAATCACGTCGACCGCGTTCGTGCGGATCGAGGCGGCGAGCTGCTCGAAGTTGGTCACGACGGTGTTCGTCGCCGTCGGAATGCGGACGGCCTCGCGCACGCGGCGCATCCCCTCCAGCCCCCAGCACGGATCCTCGAAGTAGTCGTTGTTGAGATCTTCGATGGCACGGCCGACTCGGATGCCTTCCTCGACCGACCACGCCGCGTTCGGGTCGATACGGAGGCGGTGGCCGGGGAAGGCGTCGGCGAGCGCACGGAACACCTCGACCTCGTAGTCCGGCGCGAAGACGCCCGCCTTCAGCTTGTGCGTCGTGAAGCCGTAGCGGTCGGCGAGGTCGCGGGCGTGGCGCACCATCGCCTCGGCCGTCTCCTCGCCGCCCTGCCCGTTGGCCTCGCCGGGGTAGCGGAAGAAGAGGTAGGACGCGAACGGCACCCGCTCGCGGAGCGCGCCGCCGAGGAGGTCGCACGCCCGGATGCCGAGCTGTTGGCCGACGAGGTCGATGCAGGCGAACTCGAGGGCGGCGTGGAGCTGCGCGCGGTTGTTGTAGAGCGACGCCGTCGGGTTGCAGATCTTCCAGTACATCGCCTCGAGCTGCATCGGGTCGTGCCCGAGGAGGTACGGCTTCAGCCCGCGAAAGGCCGCCTCCGCCGATTCGCCGCCACCGCCCATCTCGCCGAGCCCAATCAGCCCCTCTTCCGTTTCGACCTCGATGATGGTGCGGACGAAGCGGCCCCAGTGTGCCCCGTTCGCGTGCCGGAGCGGCGCTTCGAGAGGGACGGTGACGGTCGTGGCCCGGATGTCGGTGATCTTCATGGTGCTCCCTCAGTCTCGCTTGCTGCCGCCGATGGAGAGGCCGAGCCCGCCGTCGATGCGGTAGGCCTGGCCGGTGATGAACCCCGCTGCCTCACTACAGAGGAAGCCGATGAGTCCGGCGATCTCTTCGGGTGTGGCGACCCGCTTCATGGGGTGCATCCCTTCGATCTCCTCCCACACCTCGCCGGGGTCGGGGGACTGATCGACCGCCCAGCGCAGCATCGGGGTGTCGACCGAGCCGGGGCAGACGGCGATGCACCGGACCTTCGGCGCGTAGTCCACGGCGATGCTGCGGGTGAGGCCGAGGAGCGCCGTCTTGCTCGTCGTGTACGCGGCCACGTTCGCCTGTGTGATGAAGCTCTGCACGCTCGCGACGTTGACGACGACGCCGCGCCCGCGCTCGACCATCGAGGGGAGCGCCTGCTGCGCGCAGAGAAACGCGCTCTTGAGGTTCGCGCCCATCACCTCGTCCCACTCGGCCTCACTCGTCTGCGTGACCGTCCCGTAGCGCTGGATGCCGGCATTGTTGACGAGCAGGTCGATGCCGCCGAACGCGTCGCGGATCGCGTCGAACGCGGTCGTCACGGCGTCGGCCTCGGCTACGTCACAGGAGAAGAAGCGGGCGTCTCCATCGAGACCGGAAGCCGTCTCGGCTCCGGCAGCGTCGGTGTCGAGGAGGGCTACGCGGGCCCCTTCACGGGCGAAGAGGGCGGCTGTCGCTGCGCCGATTCCTTTGGCAGCGCCGGTGACGACGGCGATCTGGTCAGTAAAACGCATGGCTAGATCGGTTCTTCCTGAACGGGATTCGTGAGCGTGCCGATGCCGTCCACCTCGACGGTGACGGTGTCGCCGGGCTGGAGCCAGCGGGGCGGCGTCTGTGCCATCCCAATCCCAAAGGGAGTCCCGGTCAAGATGACCGTGCCGGGCAGGAGCGTCGTGCTGCCGCTGAGGAAGGCGATGATCTCGGCGACGGGGAAGATCATGTCGGCCGTGTTCGTCTCCTGCACGACGGCATCGTTGACGCGCGTGCGGAGCGGGAGCGCCTGCGGGTCGGGGACGGCGGAGCGGAGAGCGAGCGCCGGGCCGAGCGGACAGAACGTGTCGAAGCTCTTGCCCCGGCACCACTGGCTGCCGCCGCGCTCGATCTGCCAGTCCCGCGCGCTGACGTCGTTGGCACAGGTGTAGCCGAGCACGACATCGAGCGCCTGGCTGGCCGACACGTTCTTGCAGCGCCGACCGATCACCACGGCCAACTCTCCTTCGTAATCGACGCGGTCGCTGCGGAGGGCGCGGGGCAGCAGGATCGGCGTGCCGGGACCGATGACGGCGTTGATGCCTTTGGCGAAGACCACGGGGACCTCGGGGATCGGGAGCCCGGCCTCGTCGGCGTGCGCGCGGTAGTTCAAACCGATGGCCCAGATCGCGGGCGGGTCGATGGGGGCGAGCCTCTCCGCGATGTCGGCAGTCTCATCGGTTGTGGCGAGTTCGCCGAACGGCGCTCCCGTGACGACGCGCGCGGAGCCGTCCGGCTGCTCGGTCGCGTAGCCGATCACCCCGGCGGCGTCTCGGTAGCGGAACAGGTGGGAGAGAGGAGAGGGCATCGGTTTGTTTGGGGGATCAGGTGCCGGCCGCCCAGCCGCCGTCGATGAGGAAGGGAGAGCCGGTGACGAAGCCGGCCTCGTCGCTGGCGAGGTAGAGCGCGGCGGCGGCGATCTCTTCGGGCCGCGCCATCCGGCCGACCGGCTGCGTCGCCGTCATCTCGCGGTAGGCCGCTTCGGGGTCGGGGTATTCCTGCAGGCGCTGCGTCACGAACGGCGTCTCGACGCGGCCGGGGCAGATCGCCACGGCGCGGATGCCTTCGGCGGCGTAGTCGAGGGCGAGGCACTTCGTCATCCCGACGACGGCGAACTTGGTCGTGCAATACCCCAGCCGGTCGCGGATGCCGACGATCCCGCCAATCGAGGCGAGGTTGATCACGACGCCGCGCTTCCGCTCCAGCATCCCCGGCAGGAACGCCCGCGTCACGTTGAACACGCCCCGGACGTTGACGGCGTAGAGCCGGTCGAGGTCGGCCCCGGTGGTTTCCAGCAGGGTGCCGACGTGCCCCACGCCGGCGTTGTTGACGAGCACGTCGAGCCGCCCGTAGGCGGTGTGGACCGCGCGGGCGGCCTCCGTGCAGGCGGCCTCGTCGGTGACATCGAGCGGTTGAAAGAAGGCCTCACCGCCATCGTCGCGGATCGCCGCTGCCGTCGCCTCTCCGCTCGCGGCGTCTGCGTCGGTCACGTAGACGGTCGCTCCGGCGCGCGCGAAGCGGAGGGCGATGGCCTCTCCGATGCCGGAGCCAGCTCCGGTCACGAGGGCGATGTGGTCGGGCAGCGTCATGAACGGAAGCGGCGGCGAGCAGTGAATCGGATGGCCCATAAAGGGCTTGACAGGCACCGCGCAGGGCTGTATTCTCTGTATAGAAAAGGTAAAGTCATAAGATCACTTTGTCAATCGACATGCCCGTCGTTCATACACAGGCACCGCACGCTACCGCGAAGCCCTCGTTCGAGCCGGTGCGCCGTCAGAGTCTCGCCGACGACCTCGCGCAGCGGATCAAGGATATGATCGACGCCGACGCCTACGCGCCCGACGACCGTCTCCCGACCATCGCCGAGATGGCGCAGCGGTTCGGCGTCGGCCACCCGACACTGCGCGAGGCGCTCAAAAAGCTCGAAACGCTGGGAGCCGTCGTCGTCAAGCACGGCTCGGGGGTCTACGTCGGCGCGCGGCCGAACCCGCTCTTCGTCTCCAACCCCGTCCTTGCGGGTGCGCCCTCGAAAAAGACGCTGCTCGACCTCGTGGAAGCGCGGCTCCCCATCGAGCTCGAAACCACGGCCCTCGCCGCACGCCACGCGACGGACGACGACCTCGCGCAGATGGCGGCGTTGCTGGACCGCGCCGAGGCCCACCTCGGCGACGGCGACGTGCTGAACACGACGAACATGTCGTTCCACACGGTGATCGCGAAGGCGTCGGGCAACGGGGTGCTGTACCAGCTTCTCGACGCGCTGTCGAGCCTGTTTCAGGACGAGCAGCGGGCGATCATGGACATCTTCGGCTCCCGGCAGCACGATCACGCCGAACACCTCGGCATCCTGGAAGCGCTTCGGGAGCACGACGAAGAGCGGGCCGTCGCCCGTATGCGCGCGCATCTCGAAGGAGTCCATGCCGTGCTGCTGCAATGGGACGAGGACGCCGGCCCTCTTTCTTCCTGACCCACCATGCCTTTCGATCCCGTCATGCTCACCCGGTTTCGTCTCGCCGCGCGCTGCGGTCTCTGGCTCTGCGGCTTGCTGCTCTTCGCCGCCCCGGCGTGGGCGCAGACCGGCAAGATCGCCGGGACCGTCACGGATGCCGTGACAGGGGAGACGCTGCCCGGCGCGAGCGTTGCCGTCGTCGGGACCTCGTACGGAGCGGCGACCGACGGCGAGGGCCGCTATACCATCATCGGCGTGCGGCCCGACACGTACACGCTGCGCGCTTCGTTCGTTGGGTACACCGAGACGGTCATCGAAAACGTCCGCGTTCAGAGCGGGCTCACGACGCGCGTCGAGATCGAGCTGAGCGAGGGCGCGGTGGAGTTCGGCGACGAGGTGATCGTGACGGCCGAGCGCCCGCCGGTGCAGCGCGACGAGACCGCGAGCGTGCAGTACCTCGGCATCGCCGACCTCGAAGAGCTGCCCGTCACTTCCACCGAGGAGGCGCTGTTCGTGCAGGCCGGCGTCTTCTTCGACACGCAGCCCATCGAGGGGGGGTTGGGCGGCTCGGGGCGCGGCGAGCCGCGCTACGCCGTCCGCGGCGGCGATCAGACCGAGGTGCTCTGGTTCCTCGACGGGTCCCGCATCGCCGCGCTCATCGAGGGGCGCGCTGACCAGGGCGGCTCCTACACTTCGATCAACCCCCACGCCGTGCAGGAGCTGCAGATCCTCACCGGCGGCTTTGCGGCTGAGTACGGCGGGGCGCAGTCGGGCGTGGTCAACGTGGTGACGAAGGAGGGGGGCGAGCGCATCGAGGCGTCGGCGGAGTACCTCTACGGCCCACCGGGGCAGCAGCACTTCGGTAACTACCTCTACGACCCGGCGACGCAGAAGGAGTTCGTCGACCACACGCTCGATGACAGCACGCTCGACCCGGCGTGGTGGACCGAGGCCCGGCAGAGCCAGGTGTACGACTACCGCGACATCGCCGACCATCACGCGTGGGGGAGCGTCGGGGGGCCGGTGCCGGGGCTTTCGGGGCTGGACGGGCGGTTCTTCCTCGCCGGCCAGTTTCACCGCACGGCGTATGTCTATCCGCACCCCATCGACCAGCGCGAACTGGACGACGTGCTGGGCAACCTCGTCGTCCGGCCCGGAGCGGCGATGAAGCTCCGTTTCAGCGGGCTCTATGGCCGCTCGCTCCACTCGACGCTCCAGGAGAACGGCGACTTCACCAACCAGGCCAAGTACTACCGAGGCTGGGGCTCGCTCCTCGACACGCGCCACGTCCTCGGGGCTATGGACTGGACCCACAGCCTCTCGCAGAAGATGTTCTACGACCTCAAGCTGAGCTCCTACTGGCTCGACTTCCGGGAGACGCCGAGCGACTTTGCCCGGATCGGCCAGACCGAGGACGAGGACGCGATCACCATCTTCGGCTTCCAGCGCTACGACGGCTTCGGCGACGAGCCGTTCGACCAGTTTTCGTTCCTCTACGACCGGCACGAGCGCGTCGGCGACGTGTCGCTGGAGGGGGCGCTGTCGTGGCAGGTGGACCACGCCAACTTCGTCAAGACCGGCTTCGAAGCCCGCGTCAACACCTACGACGAGGTCCGCTCCTTCCGCTTCCCCTCCTTCACGACCGACGAGCGCTACTGGCTCAACCGGGGGCTCGACGAGACCTACCACCCGATCCAGCTCGCGGCCTTCGTGCAGGACAAGATGGAGTTCAAGGGGATGATCCTCAACCTCGGCCTCCGCTACGACTACTTCGATCCCAACCGCGACTGGTTCCGCACGGACGACCTCACCAACCTCGCACTCGACCCTGCCTTCGATCCGGCCCTCGACCCGGACGGGGATCAGGTGGATGCGAACGGCCGGGTGAAGTTCAGCTTCGAGAACGTGTTCGACAAGCCGCGCGAGGCCGCCCCGTCGTTCCACCGCCTCAGCCCCCGCATCGGCGTCTCGTACCCGATCACGGACGGTTCCGTGCTCCACTTCAACTACGGGCACTTCTACCAGATGCCCCCACTGGACCGGCAGTTCGAGTTCGGCTACTTCCGCCCGGTCTACATCGTCGAGGCGCAGGCGGCGGAGGACGCGCTCGCGGCGCAGGAGGGGCGCGATCCCCGCCACATCCCCTCCACCTCCGGCGATCCCGAACGGGTCGTCGTGCGTTCGTTCGAGGCGCTCAAGCCGGAGAAAACGGTCTCGTTCGAAGTCGGCATCGCGCAGCAACTCGGCGAGCTCGCCGTGCTCAACGTCACGGGCTTTTACAAAGACGTCTTCGACCAGACCTTCCCGCGTGCCGGTCTCTTCGACCGGGCTATCACGTTCCCGGGGGGTAACTTCGTCAGCAACTTCTCCGGGGACTACGGCGACGCGCGCGGCTTCGAGGTCAACTTCCGCACGCTCTTCAGCCGCCACGTCACGCTCGACTTCAACTACAGCTTCTCGCGCACGATCGAGGGCCGCGCCACGCCGGGCCGCGTCAACTTCGACACGACGGGGACGCCGACGTTTCTCTACGACGACGCGGCCAGCCGGCGCCTCGCGACGGAGAAGACGTTCAGCCGGCCGCACCTCTTCCGCGCCAACCTCTTCCTGCGCTACCCCACCGGCGGCGGCCGGTGGTACGACCGCACCCTCGCGGGCACGAGCGTGAGCGTGCTCGGCCGCTACGTCAGCGGGCGCGTCTTCACGTATCTCGGCCCCGACGACCCGCCCGACACGATCGACAACCAGCGCTTCCCGGCCATCCAGCAGATCGATCTCCAGGTCGAGAAGCAGTTCGAGGTCGGCACGCACGCGCTCTCGGTCTATTCGAACATCACGAACCTCTTCGACACGAAGAACCTCCGCTCCTACGGCGACGCCGTCTTCGACGCCGAGGCCACGACCAACTTCATCGAGAACGGGACGATCACGCGGGTGGACGGCGGCGGCTACGACATCAGCCAGCAGACCTACTTCCCTCCGCGCCGCGTCCTGTTCGGCGTCCGCTACGACTTCCGATGAGCCTGCCTCTCTCCGCATATCGCGTCATCGGGGCGAGCTGTCTCGTCGTCCTCCTCGCCGCGGCTCCGGCCCGCGCCCAGATCCGCGAGGCCGACTTCCGCGTCCACGACCGGGGCGAGTTGTGGGAGACGGCGAAGGACGACGGCACGCTCGGCGCGCCCGAGCCGCTCAACCCGTTCGAGTATTTCCCGAGCATGGACTGGCCCGGCGGGCCGAGCGAACTGGCTTCCAAGGACGAGCAGCGCTCGTACCACGCCGGGGCCGGCCTGTGGATCGGCGGGCTTGGCGGGAGCGGCGCGGTCTTCTTCGACGAGCTCGGGCCGTTCCAGACCGTCGAGCTTGCCACGGTCGAGCCGATGGAGGAAACCGAGAACTTCGTCGAGGGGGCGAGCTTCGACCCGGCCCGCGCCGAGGAGACCATCGTCGCCGAGTTCACTACGACGACGGGGCTGCGCGTCCGCCGGACGAGCCGGGCGTGGAGCTTCCGCGGCCTTAATACCTTCATCCTGCTCGACATCGCCGTCACGAATGAAACGGGCGGAGCGCTGAGCGACGTGTTCGTCGGCTTCCCCTACCTCCTGCGGCCGAGCTACCAGGACATCAACGTCCACAACGGCTGGGGCGACGACTTCAACCGCACCGATGAGCTCGTCGCCTACGACGCCGACCGCGCGCTCGTCTACGCCCGCGACGACACGCCCAACTTCGACCTGCCCGGCGACGTGGGCAACTACTGGGCCGAGCGGAATGAGCTGCGGACGACCGGCTACGCGGGCGTTGCCCTCCTCGACGCCCCGAACGGGACCGGTGGCGAGGCGCAGCCCGCGACGGTGTTCTGGGCGCAGCTCCTCAACAACGAGAGCCGGCTCACGACGGCCAGCACCACGGCTGCCGCGCTCTACGCGATCCTCTCCGGCGAGGACACGTCGCTGCAAGCCGCCGAGGGCGAGCGGTTGACGCCTCTGACCCTGCTGGGCTGCGGACCGTACGCCCTCGGCGCCGGCGAGACCGTCCGCTTCGCCGTCGTCGAGGCCGTCAACGGGATTCCCCTCAACGTGGCACTCGAAGGGCTCGCGGCGCAGGGCCAACTGAGTGCCGGGCTCGACTCGCTCCGGGCGAGTGTGGACCGAGCGCGCACGCTCTACGCAGCGGGCTATCAGGTCGCTGCCGTGCCGCCGCCTGCGCCGCCGCTGGAGATCATTCCGCTCCCCTCGACGAAGCAGATCGCCGTCTCGTGGCCTGCCATCGACCAGACGTGGGTGGACCCGCTCTCCGGCGCGCGCATCACCCAGTACAACATCTACCGCAGCGAGCTCGGCTTCATTGGCCCTTTCGAGCCGGGCAACCCGCGCCGCGTGCGCGTGGACAACGAGACCGATATCGACCGCTTCTTCAAACCGGACCGCAACGTATGGCAGTTCGAAGACAGCCGAGTCAGCCTCGGTTTTAGCTACGTCTATGCGGTCACGGCGGTCGATGAGGATGGCAACGAGAGCTGGCTGACGAACCGCAACCCCGAGCCGGTGACGGTGGCGAGTAGCCCGGCCCCGGACGCGATGAACGTCAAGGTGTTTCCGAACCCGTTCCGCGAAACCTCCGGCTTCCCCTCCACGCGTGACGCCAACTCGATCGTCTTCAACAACCTGCCCGCCCGCGCCACGATCCGCATCTACACCTCCAGCGGCGAACTGATTCGCACGCTCGAACACGACAATCCGGATGTCGCGCAGGAGGTATGGAACCAGCTCTCCGACGCTCGCCAGCGCGTGGCCCCCGGCATCTACTTCTGGACCGTCCAGTCGGACGTCGGGGCGGCGCAGGGCACGCTCGTCATCATCAAGTGAGGAGGCCATGAGACTACGTTTCCGGTGCGTTCCCCTCCTCGTCGGGCTGCTGCTCGCGCCCGCGGTGCAGGCGCAGATCGATCAGGGGTTCGACTTCGAGAAGTCCGGCTCGGGCGGGTTTCAGTTTTTGAAGATCGCCCTCGGCGCGCGCGAGAGCGCCCTCGGCGAGGCGGCGTCGGCGCTTACGAACGATGCGAACGCGGTCTTTTGGAATGTCGGCGCGCTCCCTCTCGCCGGCGAGCGGCAGGTGGCCTTCACGCACAACGAGTGGATCGTCAACAGCTCGCTCGACGCGGTCGTGGTGGCGACGCCGCTCGGGCCGTATGCGTTCGGCCTCAGCATCGTCCGCTTCGGGATCGAGTCGTTCGAGGAGACGACCGTGCTGGAGCCCGAGGGCACAGGGCGGATGGTCGATGCCGGGGACTTCATGGTCGGCCTCACCGCCGCGCGTCGTTTCACGGACCGCCTCACGCTCGGCGTCCAGGCGAAGTACGTCGTCGAGTCGCTCGACGACGACACCTTCTCCAACGTGCTCTTCGACGTCGGCGCGCTCTACTACACCGGCTTCCGGCAGCTCCGCCTCGCCTTCACGCTCCAGCACTTCGGGCCGGACGTGCAGGGCTTGCGGCAGGACTTCCGCACGCCGCTCCTCTTCCGCGTCGCCGCCGCCGACGACCTCGTGAGCTTCGCCGACGTGCGTGTTTCCGGAGCCGTCGAGCTCGTTCACCCGACCGACAACAACGAGTGGGTCAACGGCGGAATCGAGGCCGTCGTGTTGGACGTGCTCGCGTTGCGGACGGGGTACCGGCTGAGTGTGGACGAGGGGGCGTGGTCGTTCGGCGGCGGGGTGACACCGCCCCGCGTGCAGGGCGTCGCGCTGCGGGCCGACTACGCGTACGTGCCCTTTGGGGACCTGCTCGGCGCCACGCACCGATTCACGGTGAGCCTGGGGCTATGAACGAGCGCCTACGCACCATAGCGCAGCGCATCGGGTTGGTCCTCGCCGCCGTGGTGACGGTAGGGCTTCTCGTGTGGAATCCGGCCCCGCCCACGCCGAATGATGGGAAGACGCACATCCGCTATTGGTACATCGTCGGGGCGCAGGACGCCGTCCCGTACCACGCTCGCCGGTTCAACGAGATACAGGACTCCATCGTGGTCGAGGCGACGCCGATTCCGTGGAACGAGCACGAGAAGAAGATCCTCACGGCCGTCCTCAGTGGCGATCCGCCCGACGTGGTGAGCCAGTTCGTCCCCGTCGTGAAGTGGGCTTCGCGCCTCGCCCTCACGCCGCTGGACCCGTATATCCGCGCGTCGCGCCTCGACACGACCGAGTTTTTTCCCGCCCTGTGGAGCGAGATGCGCTGGGAGGGGCACGTCTATGCGCTTCCCGTCAACTCGACCTCCTACGCCCTCTTCTATAACAAAGCGCTCTTCCGCGCGGCCGGTCTCGCCCCGGAACGCCCGCCGCAGACGTGGGAAGAGGTGGCCGACGCGGCGCAGCGGCTGACCGAGCGCGGACCGAACGGGCGCGTCGGCCAGGCCGGCTTCGTCCCCGACTACGGCAACCTCCCGACCACGAGCCTCATGGCGTGGCAGCAGGGCGCCGAGTTCCTCAGCCCCGATGGCACGACGGTCACGCTCGATTCGCCGGCCACGGAGCAGGCCCTCCAGTGGATCGCCGACTACTACCAGAGCTACGGCGTGGACGATCTCAAAGCGTTCACGGCCGGGCTCGGCAGCGCCGACCAGCACGGCTTCCTCTCGGGCCGCCTCGCCATGGCGATCCTCGACCTCAGCTACCTCGAACAGATCGCCCGCTACAGCCCCAACCTCGACTACGGCGTCGCGCCGATCCCAACCTTCCCCGGCCGGCCGACGGCGTCGTCGGCCGGAAGCTGGTGGCTCGCGATTCCGCGCGGGGCGAAGCACCCGGCAGCGGCGTGGGCCTTCATGCGGTTCGCCGTCGAGCGGCAGACCCAACTCGACGAGGCGGCGGCCACGGACGAAGACCTCTTCCCGGCCAACCGCCTCGCCGCCTACGATTCGAGCTTCCTGTCGAGCCCGGCGCTGGAGGTGTTCGCCCGGCAGATGGAGGTGGCGCACTCGCCGACCGTCGTGCCCCTCGCGCACGACGTGTTCTGGCGCGAGTTCTTCGGCGCGCAGGACCGCGTGATCTACGGCCGGCAGACGCCCCGCGAGGCGCTGCGCCAGGCCGAGCGCGTCGTCCAAGACGCCCTCGACCGTTCGGTGGACTACGACCGCTACGTGCGGGCGAACGTGGACCTCGGTGAAAGCGAGGGGGGACGCTGATGCAGGCGATGCAGACCGAGACCGTCTACCAGATGAGCCCGCCGCCCGGCCCGGCTCCGCCGCCGGACGAGCCGCGCCGGAGCCGCCTCCGCAGCGCGCTCGGTCGGGTGCGTTCGTACCGGGGCCGCGAGGCGACGGCGGGCTACCTCTTCCTCTCGCCGTGGCTGATCGGGTTCTTCGTGTTCGGGCTCTACCCGATCGTGATGTCGCTCTACTACAGCCTCTGCCGCTACGACGTCCTCCGCGTGCCGCAGTTCATCGGGCTGGACAACTACACGGCGCTCCTCACCAGCGACCCGTACTTCGGTATCGCCGTCTGGAACACGCTCGTCTACACCGTGCTGCGGACGCCGCTCGCGATCCTCGGCTCGCTCCTGCTCGCCGTGCTCATCAACCAGAGCGTACGCGGCATCAAATACTTCCGCACGGCCTTCTTTCTCCCGTCGATCATCACCGGCGTCGTGCTCTCGGTGATCTGGCTGTGGTTGTTCAACCCGTCGGTCGGGCTCGTGAACGAAGTGCTCGGGTGGGTCGGGATCGACGGGCCGCTGTGGCTCCAGAGCCCGGCGTGGTCGAAGCCGGCGCTGGTGATGATGGGGCTGTGGTCGATCGGCGGGGCGCGGATGATTGTCTTCCTCGCCGCGCTGCAAGGGATTCCCGATCACCTCTACGAAGCGGTCGAGATCGACGGCGGCGGGGCGTGGGCCAAGTTCCGGCACGTCACCATTCCGATGCTCTCGCCGGTCATCTTCCTGTGGACGGTGCTCGAAGTCATCTTCTCGTTCCAGGTCTTCACCGAGGCCTACGTGATGACGCAGGGCGGCCCGCTCAACTCGACGCTCTTCTACAACCTGTACCTCTACTACAAGGCGTTCGACGACTTCGAGATGGGCTATTCCTCAGCGATGGCGTGGATTCTCCTCGTGATCACGCTCGTCGTGACGATCGTGCAGTTCCGGCTCGGCAAGCGCTGGGTTCACTACGAGGGCGGCGCATGAACTCCTCCCTGCCCATCCGTCTTCTGCTCTTCGTCGGCCTCCTCCTCGTCGGTATCGCGACCGGCTGTGACACGGCCGATCCGCAGCCGAACGGCTCGGACCTGCCGGGCGACGATCCGCCGGACGATCCGCAGCCGCTCGAACTTGCCGCCGTGGCGGCACCCGAGTGGACGGCCCTTTTCGACCGCTCGTCCGGCTGGACCGGGGCCGACGGGATTTTTTCGGTCGCTGCCGACGGCGTCGACGCGCCGGGCACCGCGTCCGGCACGACCACCACGTTCCTTTTCAGCGACACGGCCATCGGCGAAGTGCGGCCCGACGGCAGCCGCCAGAGCACGCGCCTGATCAACAACACGCTGGCTCAGCTCAGCGGCGGCGCGCCCGACCCGAGCCGGATCGCGTTTTTCTGGCGCATCGAGGGGAATGAGCCGCGCGCCATCGTCGAGCCGGAGACGCCGGAGGCGGAGTCGGACGAGTGGTACTGGAATCAGGATGGCGTCGTGATCGGCGGCACGCTCTACAGCTTCTTCCTCCGCCTCGGCCCGGGCGCGGGTGGGTTTCCCTTCGAAGTGGTCGGCGTCAATCTGGTCTCGTTCCCCGTAGGCGAGGGGCTGCCGTCCGACGTGCAGCAACGGGATACGCCCCTCTTCCGGCCGGATCAGCCCGGCCGGGGCAACATCCAGTTCGGCGCCGGCCTGATGGCGAACACGGCAGAAGCTCAAGCGCCTCATCCCGACGGCTACCTCTACGTGTACGGTGTCCAGAACGAGTTGAGCAAGAAGCTGCTCGTCGCCCGCGTCCGCCCCGCGCAGATCGCCGACTTCGGCGCGTGGAGGTTCTGGGACGGCACCAGCTGGAGCCCAAGCCTCGACGCCGCCGCGCCCGTCACCGACCGCATCTCGAACGAGCTGAGCGTCTCGCCGCTCACCGACGGCCGGTACCTCCTCGTCTTCCAACTCGACGCGATCTCGCCGTGGGTCGCCGTGCGCGTCGGCGAGAGCCCGGTCGGGCCGTGGGGCGAGGCGCAGCAGCTCTACCGCTGCCCCGAAGCGGACACCGACCCGGACACGTTCTGCTACAACGCGAAGGGGCACCCGCACCTCTCGCAGCCGGGCGAGCTCCTCATCAGCTATAACGTCAACACGTTCGACTTCTTCGGCGACTTCTTCCGGGACGCCGACATCTACCGCCCCCGCTTCATCCGCCTCACCGGACTGCCGCGCTGACGCATGGCCGCTTCCCGTCCCATCGCACTCAAGCAGGCCCTGATCTACGGGGCGCTCGTCGCCGTGGCCCTCGTGCTGCTGCTGCCGTTCGCGTGGATGGTCTCGACGTCGCTGAAGGGGAACGAGGCCATCTTCGCGATCCCGCCGCAGTGGATCCCCGACCCGATCCACTGGGGGAACTACGCCGAGGTGTTCGAGCGGATGCCGTTCCTGCTCTACCTCCGCAACACGACCGTCATCACGACGCTCACGATCATCGGGACGGTGCTCTCCAGTTCGCTCGTGGCCTACGCCTTCGCGTGCCTCCGCTGGCCCGGCCGCGACGCGCTCTTCCTCTTCGTCGTCGCCACGATGATGCTGCCGCTCCAGGTCATCATGATCCCGCTGTTCGTGCTGTTCAAGGAGTTCGGGTGGCTCAACACCTACAAGCCACTCATCGTGCCGGCCTTCCTCGGCGGCGGCGCGTTCAACATCTTTCTCATGCGGCAGTTCTTCCTGACGATCCCGACCGACCTCTTCGACGCCGCGCGGATCGACGGGGCCTCGGAGTGGACGATCTTCTGGCGCATCGCCCTCCCGCTGGCGAAGCCCGCCCTCGTGACCGTCGCCCTGCTGACGTTCATGTTCGCGTGGAACGACTTCCTCGGGCCGCTGATCTACCTCTCGGACCAGGCGAAGAACACGCTCGCGCTCGGCCTCGCCCTCTTCACGGGGCAGCACCAGACCGACTGGGGCGTGCTCATGGCCGCGTCGATCATGATGATGGGGCCAGTCATCCTGCTGTTCTTCTTCTTCCAGCGCTACTTCATCAAGGGCTTCACGATGAGCGGACTGAAAGGATGAGGCGCTGGCTCTCCCATATCGCGCTTCTGCTGTTCGCAGTGCCCGTCGCAGCGCAGCCCGTCCGCGCTCCGCTCGCGCCGGACGGCACGATCCCGGTGTGGCTCGCCGTCGGCCCGTTCGATCAGCCGCTCACCGGCTTCGGCGTGCCGGGCGATGCCGACGTGATCGGCGAGGCGGACGCGCGGCCGTCGGAAGGGGAGACCGTCCCCAACGGCTGGGCCGCCGACGGGTCGGTGGCGTGGCGGCCCGTCGCGCCGGACAGCACGGGCTTCGTGGACTTCCACGCCGCGTTCGCCGACGTAGCGCCGGGCGACGGACCGGAGCGAATCTGGTGGGCGAAGGCAGGCTACGCTGCCACGACACTTCAGAGCGACGGTGCGCAGGACGTGCTCCTGTTGATGGGGAGCAACAGCCGGCTAAAAGTTGTGCTCAACGGCGATATCGTCCACACCGTCGATAGTGACCGGAATGCCGCCGTGGATGGGGATACGGTTCGCGTGCAACTCCAGCCCGGCCCGAACCGGCTGCTCGTCAAAGTCGGACAGTCGCACCGCAACGAGGCCGTGCAGTTCTTCGTGCCGCTGGAATGGCAGTGGGGCTTCTATGCCCGCGTCGTCCAGCCGAGCGGTTCGCCCGCTGACATGGAGGCCGAGGTGACGGTCGAGGAGACCGCGCCCGAGGTCGCGCTCGCTTCGACGTTCTTCTTCCGTGAGACACCGGACGGGCTACGCCAGCGCTACGACCTGAGCGTGACCCGACGCGCGCTCGGAGAGAGCAGGGGAGAGGCCCGGCTGACGGTCGGAGACGAAACCGGTACACTCCCGCTCGATGACGTGCCGTTCGGCGTCAGCCGGTGGGTGATTTGGGGGGCACCTGTGGACGAGCCCACATCGGCCACGCTGGAAGTCGAGCTCGACGGCGCATCGCCGATTAGGCAGCCCGTGACGCTGGAGCCGCAGCCGCGCATCGAGCTCCATCTCATGCTGAACTCGCACACCGACGTCGGCTACACGCACCCGCAGCCGACCGTCGCCGAGAAGCACGCGCTCCTGCTCGACGCCGTCGTGGCGAAGGCCGAGGCGGAGCCGGACTTCCGCTGGACCATCGAGACGATCTGGCAGCTCGAACAGTTCGTGGAGTCGCGCTCGCCCGCGCAGGTGGAGCGGCTGATGGCGCTCGTCCGCGCCGGCCGCATCGCCGTCTCGCCGATCTACGCCAACCCATTCACGGGCTGGGTGAGCGAGGAGGAGCTGCTCCGCTCGTTCACGCTCGGCCACGACTACGCCGAGCACTACGGGTTCACCTTCCGCGCCGCCCTCTCGAACGACGAGCCCGGTTTCTCGTGGATGCTCCCGGAGGCGCTCCGCGGGGCCGGCGTGCCGTTCTTCGTGACGGGCATCAACGAGGTGTTCAGCGACTACGCCTTCCAGCGCGCGCTCCCCAAAGTGTTCCGCTGGGAAGGGGCCGACGGTTCCTCCGTCGTGACGTACCGGACGGAGGCCTACAACGAGGGGCAGAGCTACGGCTTGGTCAAGGGCGTCGCGGGCATCGAGGACCGGATGCGCGAGCGGCTGCAACGCCTCCAGGCGCGGGGCTACGCCTACGACCTCGTCCTCGTCAACACCACCTTCGGCGACAACGGCGGCATCCCGAACGCCGAGCTGGACGGCGCTCGCGTGTGGAACGAGCAGTATGCCTTCCCGCGCGCCGTCGTCAGCACGCTCGACGGGTTCGCCGACGCCTTCCTCGCTCGCTACGGCGACGGGCTCCCCACGCTCCGGGGCGACTGGACCTCGGACTGGGACGTGCTCTACCAGGGCGAGCTCGCCCGCACGGTGCGCCAACGCTGGGCGCAGCACGCGCTCCCCGTCGCCGAGGCGATGTCCACGGCGGCGTGGCTCTCCGACGGGCAGGCCTCGCTGCAGCCCCTCGTCGAAGAGGCCTATCACGACCTGCTCCAGTACAGCGCCCACGGCAGCGGGCTCGAATACGGCTACGGCTCGCCCGAGGAGAACGCGGTCACGGTAGCCTACCGCGAGCAGTACGTCCAGGACGCCGCGCTGGCGACCGAGGCCGCGCTCCAGCGGGCGACGCAGCGGCTCGTCGTCCCCATCGAGTCCTTCGAGACCGAGGCGCTGTTCGTCTTCAACGGGCTCGGCGCGGCGCGCGACGTGCCGGTCGAGGTCGAGTTTCCCCGCGAGGCCGGGCAGCGCTACCGCGTCGTGGACCCGACGACGGGTGAAGAGCTTCCGAGCTACCAGGAAGAGCACACGCTCCGCTTCGTCGCCCGCGACCTGCCTGCGCTCGGATACAAGAAGCTGCGGCTCGAACAGCGCGGAGAGGAGGCCGTGTCCAGCGAGTTACGGACCTCGTCTAACACCATCGAGAACGCGCACTACCGACTCGTCGCCGACCCCAAAACCGGCGCGCTAGCGAGCGTGATCGACAAGCGCACAGGAAACGACCTCGTTCGGTCCGATGCGTCGCTTCCGTTCGGGATGCCCGTGCGCGCCGTATTCGGCGACACGACGGGATTTGCGCCGCTGCGGGCAGACGGCGTCACCGTCACGGTGGAGGACGAGCGTCCGGCGCGGCTCCGGCTGATCGTGGAGCGCGGCGGCGTCGTGCCGCGCGTCGCGTACACCCTCTGGGCCGGGCTGAACCGGGTCGGTGTCGAAGCAGCCGTCGATCTCGAAGCGCTCGGGCTGGTCGAGGTGACGGAGGAATACGGCCTCGCCTTCCCGTTTGCGCTCGACGATCCGACGGCGCACCTCGGCCTCCTCGGCGGGTTCGTCGATCCCGCGAGCGACCGGCTCGACGGGGTCAGCCACGATGCGTATTCGCTCCGCCAGAGCCTCGCCCTCAGCGATGCCGAGCGGACCGTGTCGTGGGCCGCCGTGGACAGCCGCGTCGTCCGCCTGCGCGAGATCGACGGCGAAGCCGCGCCGACCGTCGTCGCCATCCTCGCCAACCACTTCCCGGCTGCGTGGAACCGCAACGAGGAGAACGAGGGCACGTGGCCGCTCCGGTTCGCCTTTACCCACCACGCGGGCGGCTTCGACACCGTATTCACGGACCGCTTCGGGCGCGACCTCGCCCAGCCGCCGCTGGTGTTCCACACGTGGCTCACCGCCGCCGACTCGGTCCGCTCGTTCCTGAGCCTCGACGGTGACCCCGTTCGACTTCTCGCCTTCCAACCGGATGAGGATGGGATCGGTGTCCTCGTCCGCCTGCAGAACCCCCGCCCTGACCGGCCGGCGTCGGTTCGTGTCACCGTACCCGATCACACCGTCCTTTCCGCCGAGCGCGTCACCTTTCTCGGCGAACCACTCGCTCCGCTGCCGCTCGACGGTGACGGCGTAACGGCGACCATCGGACCGAACGAACTCATAACCCTCCGGCTGCGCTTGGGGAGCGCCGCGCGCCAGCCGTGACCCATCCATTCCGCTCCATCAACCCAAGAGGCAACACCATGAATGCACCTGCTACATCCACCCCCCGCGCGACACGCGCCTTCCGGCGTGATCTCGCCATCGCACTCGCTCTGCTCGTCGGGCTGCCGCTTCTCCTCGTGGCCTGCGAGATCACCGAAGTCCAGCAGCCCTCCTCGGCCCTGCAGGGCGAGGTCATCGAAGTGGTCGTTACCATCCAGATTCCGGGCGACGACGCCAACCCGCACCGGGGCGTCGTGTCGGTGCTGGTGCCCGAGGACTGGGCCTACGTCGCCGGCTCCTACGACGGTCCCGCCGGCACCGGGGACATGCTCGAAGACGAGGGCTGGGGTGATTCCACGGACATCGTACTGCCGGCACCGGACGGCATGAAGTGGATCGGGACGATCTCGGACGAGGGCTACGCCGTCTCCAATGCCCCCGTCTTCTACGACGCGACGATCCAGCTTCAGGTCGGCCAGACCACCGGCGACTTCGATATCGGCTACTTCACGACGAACGACGCCTTCGCCACGGCGGATATCGCGTTCGGGGACAACGAGAGCAACACGGCGGATTCGCTGATGAACATCCCGATCACGGTCAATCCTTCCGTGGCGAACGAGGACGGTGCCCAAGCGGGGACGTTTACGCTCGGGCAGAACTACCCGAACCCGTTCCGCTCGGCGACGGCGATCCGGTACGAGCTCGACCGCGCCGCGGCCGTACGCGTGACCGTGTTCGACGCGGCGGGCCGGGAGATCGCCGTGCTGGACGAGGGGAGCCGCGCCGTCGGCGAGCACACCGTCGATTTCGAGGCGGCCGGTCTCGCGAGCGGGACCTACCTCTACCGGCTCGAAGCGGACGGCGAAATCGTCGAGACGCGGATGATGACGCTGGCGAAGTAACTCGTCGAACCGGACGGCAGTCGGGCTCCGATACCGGGAGCCCGGCTGTCTCTTTTTACCTCTTCCTTTTTCTGATGCCCCCCCGCCCGCTCCGCGTGGCCGACGCCCGCGACCTCGGCCCCCAGTTCACCGACAACCCGCATCGCATGACCGGCCAGGACGGGGCCTACTCGATCCCGCTCGGCGACGGCCGCGTGTTCTGGTACTTCGGCGACACGCTCATCGGCGAGCGCCCGCCGGGCAGCCTCCGCGACGTGTTCACCCGGCTGGCCGAGATGGGGCAGCCGCAGGGTCACGCCCCCTTCGAGCGCCTGCCGACGAACACCGGCCTCGTCCTGCCCGACCAGTCCGGGCGCGGCGGCCTGACGGACTTCGCCCACATCGTGGACGGGGACGGCGAGATCCGCCAGCTCGTCCCGCCCGGCCCCGACGACCGCGACGAGTGGGACCGGATGTGGTGCATGCATGGCGTCGCGCTCGGCGACACGCTCTACCTCTCGTACATGCATATCCGCATGCTCGCGAACACCGGCGGTCCGTTCGAGATGGGCTTCGAGATCGTTGGGACCGGGCTGGCGAAGGGGGACACGGAGACGTGGCACTTCGAGCGGCTCCTGCACGACGGCGAGGCGATGTGGTGGCCGTACCCGCAGCCGCAGTTCTCCTCCGCCATCCTCCTCGTGGACGGCTGGCTCTATTGCTACGGCGTCACCGGCTACGAGTCCGGCGTGCAGCAGGCCTACCTCGCCCGCGTCCGCCCCGCCGACATCGAGGACCGCGACCGCTACGAGTACCTCAACAGCCCCGAGCCGACGTGGAGCCCCGACATCGCCGACGCCATCCCGATTTTCGACGGGCCGCCCAACGAGATGTCCGTCTCTTGGAATGAGTACCTCGGTGGCTATCTCGCGGTCCATTCGTACAACACCGACGGGCAGCAGGTCGGGCGCACCGCGCCGCAGCCGTGGGGTCCGTGGAGCGAGCCGACGACGCTGTGGACCGTCGAGGCAGGGCCGGGCAAGAAATACCCCGTCGCGGCCTACGCCGGCAAAGAACACCCGTCGCTGGCCGAGGACGGTGGCCGCGTGATCTACTTCACCTACGTCGAGGCCGAGGAGTATTTCCCCCACCTCATCGAAGTCACCCTCGGCTGACCGGCCGCTCATCGCTATCCCTACCTCGCCCGCATGATTCCCACCGTCGACGATCTGAAGAGCGCCCCAATGCCGCACCGCTACGGGGATCTCTACGCGCTGCCCGGCCTGACAAACTTCCTCGGCTGCGTGCAGGTGGACCTCGACCTCACCGGCATCCGCAGCCTCAACTTCCCACCCTTCGCCACCTCCGACGTCAACACCGCGAACCTCTATCTCGACGGGCGCCTGTTCAACGCGTGGGGCGCGACGCTCACGTTCACGTGGTACCCCGACCGCGTCGTCCGCGAGGCCGAGCACGACGGGCTGTACCTGCGGTCCACGACGGCGCTCGCACTCGGGCGGATGGCGGCGGTGATCGAACTGGAGGTGGAGAACCGGAGCGGATCGGAGCGCGAGGTGGCGCTGCGGCTCGGCGTGCAGGGGAGCGTGACGCAGGCGAAGCGCCCGTGGGGCAAGCCGCTCCCGCCGCGCGAGACGGATCACGAGATCGCGCTCGACGAGGAACGCGGAGCCGTTCGGTTCAAGGCAAAAGAGAGCGAGGCCGTGCAGATTCAGGGCACGTTCCCGGCTCCCGATGGACTCCGTGCCGCCGCGCTGCATCACACCCTTCGCCTCGCGCCGGGTGAGACAGGCACGATCCACTACATCCACGCTATCGGCGCGACCGATGCCGAGGCGGAGGCCGCGTACGATGCGCTCCTCCGCGACGCGCCCGCCGAGTTCGACCGCGTCCGCGCCGACTGGAACGCCGAGCTCGAAGCCGTTTTCACGCCGGGCAATGATCGTTTCTCCGGCCATCTCCCCGAACTTCACACCGACGACGAGGCCATCGCGAAGGCGTATCAAATGGGCGCGCTCGGCGTCGTCTACTTCAAGCGCGACTCCCCGCACTCGGCCCACGGCCGCGCCTACGACACACTCATGCCGCGCTTCTGGCAGTCGGTCACGTTCCTGTGGGACTACTTCCTCTCCAGCCCCGTCCACGCCCAGCTCGACCCCGTCGTGATGCGTGGGTATCTCGACCGCTGGATGCACCTCGATGTCCACCAACACTTCGGGACGGAGTACCTCACCGGGCAGGGCGTCGGCAACTGGTACGCCGTCAACGACTTCGCGATGGTCTCGATGGCGAGCACGTACGTCCGCTGGACCGGCGACCGCGACTGGTTGACGGGCCGTGTGGCGGGGTCGGACGAGCGGATCATCGACGCGCTCCGGCGCTACGCGACCAACTGGCGGCGGTTCAAAACCGACAGCGGACTGGCCGACTACGGCGGGCTGAACAACCTGCTCGAATGCGTCCACACGTACCTGCATGAGGTCGCCAGCCTCAACGCCGCGAACGTCTTCAATCTCCGCGAAATCACGCGCCTGCTCGAGGCGGTCGGCGAGCCGGACGACGGCGCGCTGAACCGGGACGCCGACGCTCTGCTCCGCGATGTGCAGCAGCTCTACGTCGAGGGCAAAGGCTACTGGCGCGCCCGCTTCCCCGATGGTTCGGAGCGCGAGGTGCGCCATTGCTACGACCTGCTCACCGTCCTCAACACGATCCCCGACGACCTGACGGCGCAGCAGAAAGCGCAGATGGTCGCCTTCTTCCAGCGCGAGCTGCAGACGCCGACGTGGATGCACGCCCTTTCGCCGGGCGACAATGACGCCTTCCGCGATGTCCGCCCGGACCACCAGTGGAACGGGGCGTACCCGGCATGGCCGCCCGAAACGGCGCGTGGGCTCTACCGCATCGGCGAGGCCGATCTCGCGTTCCGCTGGCTCCAGGGCCTCGCCCGAAGTGCAAACCAGGGACCGTTCGGGCAGGCCCACTTCGCCGAGAGCGTCTGGCCGACGACGGACGGAGCCGCCACCAAAGCCCCGCCCGACGAGCCGTACATCAACGATTGGACCTGCTCCTCGAACGGAAGCTGGGTGAACCTCGTCGTCGAGTCCATCTTCGGCGTCCGCGCCCCGCTCGCCGGACCGCTCACCGCCCGGCCGCAGTTCGGTCCGTTCGACCCAAAGGCCGAGCTGCACAACGTGGTGCACCAGGGCACGCGCTACCACATCACCCGCGACGGTGCTCGCACGGCATGATTCGCTCGCTCTCGCTCGTATTCCTCACGCTGATGATCGCCTCCGTCTCCGCTCAACCCGTCTCGTTTGACGCCTTCCTCGCCGATGTCGAAGCAGCGGCTCCGGCGGACCGGCCTGCGCTCGTCGAGGCGTTCTGGGAAAAGCTGGACCGGACGCCGCTCATCGAGGGCGATACGGCGGCGGTCTTCCTCTGGCGCGGCGAGGCCGAGGCCGTCGGCGTGCTCGGCGACATGGGCGAGTGGGCCGAGACGCTCCCGCTCCGGCGCATCGACGGGACCGACCTCTGGTACCGGCGCTTCCGCTTTGAGCCGGACGCACGGTTGGAGTACGGCTTCATGGTGGACGAGGACCACGAGGGCTTCGGTGCCGAGTTGTTCAGTGTACCGGACCCGGGCAATCCATACCGGGTGCGCAGCGGGTTCGGACCGTTCTCGGAACTCGTCATGCCGGGGTACGACTACCCCGCCGTGTTCGACGCCGTGCGCGACGGGACGCCGGGCTCGTTCGACGGGCTCGCCCTCCACACGCTCCCGCCCGGCGTGCTGCCGTATCCACACGAGGTCCTCGTCTACACCCCGCCCGGCTACGCCGCCGACAGCGCCACTCACTATCCGACGGTGGTCTTCATGGACGGCCGCGACTACCTCGAGTTCGCCCACGTCCCCGCCGTCCTCAACGGCCTCATCGGAAGAGGGGACGTCGAGCCCGTCGTCGCCGTCTTCGTGGACCCGCCGAACCGCCACGCGCCGCTCTCGCCGAACCGGATGACCGAGTACGGTTTCGGCGACGACTTCGTCGCCTTCCTGGCCGACGAGCTCGTGCCGTTCGTGGACGCGCACTACCGGACTCGACCGGACCCCGCCGAGCGCCTGATCGTCGGTGATTCCTACGGCGGGCTGATCGCGACCTACGTCCCCTTCCAGCGCGCCGACGTGTTCGGGCTCGGCTACAGCCAGTCCGGCTATCACTCGCTCCAGGGCGACCGGATGATCCATCTCATTGAACGTGAGACGCCCCCGCCGATCCGGCTCTACGTGGACGTGGGGACCTACGAGGGCACCGTCGGGGCCGGGATGCTCGACTCGAACGAGACCGATTTCCTCGCCGCCAACCGCCGGCTTCGCGACGCGCTCGAAGCGCGCGGCTACGACTTCGTCTACGCCGAATACCCCGAGGGCCACACCTGGGGTAACTGGCGCGGCCACCTGCCCGATGGGCTCCGCCATTTCTTCCCCGCCGAGGAGCGGTAGCGGCCATGCGCTTCGGGATGGACTACGGCGGAACGAACATCAAAGCCGGCGTCTTCACGGACGCGGGCGAGCCCGTCGTGTTCGAGCAGGTGCCGCTGCGGAGCTTCACCGAGGGCGATCTGCTCGCCAACCTCGTCGAACACGCCCGGACGGTGGTCGAGGGGTACGCCCTCACGGCGGGCGGCCTCGCCATCAAGGGGCTCGTCGACCCCGAAGCTGGGCGTGTGGTGGAGGACATTGGCGAGGGGGCGTTGCTTGCGGGGAAAGATTTGCGCGGCGCGTTCGGGAAAGCGCTCGGCATCCCCTTCGCCGTCGAGAACGACGCGCGGGCGTATGCGTGGGGCGAGTGGTGCTTTGGAGCAGGGCAGGGGACCGAGGTGATGGCGTGCCTCACGCTCGGCACCGGGCTCGGGTGCGCGGTCGTCGCCCACGGCGCGCCCTACGTCGGGGCCGACGCCCTCGGCGGCATTCTCGGCGGCCACATCAGCATCGACCGCCACGGGCCGGAGTGTCCCTGCGGGCAACGCGGCTGCCTCGAACTGTTCTGCTCCGCGACGGCGCTCGCCGCTCGCGTCCGCGACGCCCACCCGGACCTCGGCGACGGCAACCCGCTCCCCGCCTTGTTCGATGCTGTTCGCGAGCGCAGCGAGCCCTACCGATCTACGCTCGACGCCTACCTCGACGACCTCGCCCTGGGCGTCGTCAACGTCATCCACGCCTACGGACCCGAGCGTGTCGTGCTCGGCGGCGGGGTGATGAACAGCGCCGACCTCATCCTCCCCGGCCTCACCGAGCGCGTCCACGCCCGCGCGTGGACCGTCCCGCGCCGCCGCGTCGAGATCGCCGCCGCTGCGCTCGGCAACCGCGCCGCCGCACTCGGAGCCGCCTTTCATCCATCGATTGCTTGAGTCCTTCCATGCCCGACGCTGTAGACGCACCCGCCCGTACCCTGCTCCCCGCCGATGCGACCACGTTCGCGCGCGGCCTGTTCGACCCGTTCCCCGCTTTCACGCCGTCGGGTGGCACGATTGAGCAGGGCTATGATGCCCTCGCCGAGCGCATCGCTGCGGCCGTGCCCGAAGGGCTGCGGGTGCTCGCGCTCGACGGCTTCCACGGCGTCGATTGGGACACGGTACGGGAGAAGCTGGAGGTCGCCCTCGCCGCGCGTGGCGTCGAGGCGGCGTGGTGGCCCACAGCCGACGCCCTCGCCGATCCCGACGTGATCGCCGAGCGGATCACGCCGTTCCTCGGCGGCGACGACCCTATCTTCGGGACGCACTTTCCGCTCGGGCCGGACGTGTTCTTCGGCGCCGAGCGGCTCGCGGCGCTCCGCATCGAAGCGGCCGTCGCACGGGGTCGGGCGGCTGGAAGTTTGGCTATCGTCTACGGCTGCGGAGCCGGACTGATCGAACTGTACGACGCCCTCTGGTACGCCGATATCCCCAAAGACACGCTGCAGGCCCGCGCCCGCGAGGGCGAACTGACGAACCTCGGCGCGGACGAACCCGCTTCATTTGGAGACTTTTACAAGCGGGCGTATTTCGTCGAGTGGCCCGCGCAGAACCGCCTCAAGCGCCGCCTCCTGCCCGAGATCGACCTCTTCCTCGATCTCCAAAATGCTGCCGAGCCGACGGCGATGGAGGGCGATGCGTTCCGCGCCGCGCTCCGCGAGCTGGCCGAGACGCCGTTCCGCCCGCGCCCGTGGTTTTACCCCGGCCCGTGGGGCGGCCAGTTCATGCAGGACCACATGGGCCTCGACCCCGAGCAGCCCAACTTCGCGTGGTCGTTCGAGGTCATCACACCCGAGAACGGGATCGTGCTGGAGAAGAACGGGGCGCGGCTCGAATGCTCGTTCGACTGCCTGCTGTTTCAGGAGTACCGGCGCGTGCTGGGCGATGCCGCGCGGCAGTTCACATACGAATGGCCGCTCCGGCTCGACTACCTCGACACGATCAGCGGCGGCAACCTCTCGGTGCAGTGCCACCCGCGCCCCGACTTCATCCGCCGCCAGTTCGGCGAGACGTTCACGCAGGACGAGACCTATTACATCTCGGCCGCGCAGGAAGACGCCGTCGTCTACCTCGGCCTCGAAGAAGACGCGGACCCCGACGCCTTCCGCGACGTGCTGAAAGCCTCCGCCGAGACCGGTGAGGCCGTCGATTTCGAGCGCTACGTCCACGCCGTCCCTGCCCGGCCGCACGACCTCTTCCTGATCCCCAACGGCACGATCCACTGCAGCGGGCGCGGCAATCTCGTCCTCGAAATCAGCGCGACCCCATACATCTTTACGTTCAAGATCTACGACTACGTCCGGCGCGACCTGGAAGGGAACATGCGGCCGATCAACCTAGACCGGGCATGGGAGAACCTGCGCTTCGAGCGGCGCGCCGGATGGGTTCGGGATAATCTCGTCGCCCAGCCGCGTCTGCTCTGCGAGGGCGATGGGTGGCAGGAAGAGGTGCTGATGGAGCGTCCCGAGTTCTTCTACAACATCCACCGTCTCACGATCAAGACGTGCGTGGCCTATGCGACCGAGAACCGGGCGCTAGCCGTCAACCTCGTGGAAGGCGAAGCCATCGACGTCGTGAGCGCGGAGGGGCGGCGACAGCCCCTGCGCTATCTGGAATCGATGGTTGTACCTGCCGCGGCGGGGCGGGTGGAGTTCGTCAATCGGGGCCACCGGCCGTGCAAGCTCGTCCTCGTTTTCGTGCGGCCGGGCGTCGGTACGACGCTCCCGCTCAATGATCCGAACACCTGATTCTTGGTAATCCCCGATGGCCCGCGTCACGCTCGGTCTCTGCGCCTTGCTGTCGTCCCGCGGTTCATCCCCGCGCGAACGGGGAGAGGGGCTCGCCGGCCGCGCCGGTGTGGCAGTGGGCCGGTTCATCCCCGCGCGAACGGGGAGAGGTCCAGCGAGAACGCGAGCGACTGCGCGGCCTTCGGTTCATCCCCGCGCGAACGGGGAGAGGAGCACCTTCCGGTCCTCGAGCCCGGACTTGTACGGTTCATCCCCGCGCGAACGGGGAGAGGGAACAACAGGCGTTCACCAAGAAGTGACCATCCGGTTCATCCCCGCGCGAACGGGGAGAGGTTCTCCGAGCGTTCCCCCGAAGGAGCGATTGCCGGTTCATCCCCGCGCGAACGGGGAGAGGACGTTCGGCGCGGTTCGACCAGGCTCACCGAGCGGTTCATCCCCGCGCGAACGGGGAGAGGCTGTGTACTGGGCGCGGTCTTACTCAACGTCAGTCGCGGGTTGATCAGATCGAGGCAATTCCTGCGTAGCAGAGGTTCAGATGCACCAGCTTCAGCAACGACACGCTCCAGAGACCTTGCCACGAACGGGCGTAGACCCGGTCGCAGAACCGATCCCACA
>JBBSMX010000023.1:0-40422 GCA_038232935.1 Rhodothermales bacterium
CGATGGCAGGCGGGGTCTAATCTCTCAAGCCGGGCTCCGGCGAGGGTGGGCCTCGCGTGGCCGTCTCTGTTTACCAGGCGTCCCCGCCTGCCGCTCCGGGTGCCCCCGGAGTGCTTGGGTGCCTCATTGCGAGACATACTAACTGTTTGGGGAAACGGCTCCGGGCTGCGCGAGGCCGCTGAACCCGCTCGCGGCGTTGCGTTCGTCGCCCGATGCTATGGCCGCGAGCTCCTCACGCGCCTGGCGAATCGGCTCCATCGATTCTCGCTCGCACTCGAACCTGCTCCCCAAACAGTTTCTGAGGCAGGAACGTGATCCGGTCGGCGCAGCCATTCTCTTCGGCGAGTGCGGGCCCGTGCTCGATGGTGCCACTCGGGTCGATCGCGTAGACGTGCTCAGCCCCGAGTTGACAGGCGAGTACGGCAAAGAAGCCCGGTCCGGCCCCGAGGTCGAGCACCACATCGCCCGGCTTGAGGTGCTCCCGAATCGCTCGCGTGTATGCCGACATCCGCACGTCGTCGGCGATCATAACGCCGAAATCAGCGAGGCTGTAATCGTTACCCAAAGACATGCGAAGAAAAGCTCAGCCGGTTCGGTCGGGCCGCGCGGACTCAGTGGAATAAATCGCGCCGACGGCGTCGAACACGGCGCGGTGGACGCGGTCGAGAGCCTCGTAGCGGCGCGGATAGGCGAGCCGGAGCACGGGGACTGCGTGAACGAGGTCCGTCAGTTGTTCGACTTCCAACTGCATCCGCGTGCGGTCGCTGAAGTCGAGCCGGAAGACTTGGTCGAGGAGGGCGATGTAGGCTTCGCTGAGCGGGAGTGGTTCGATGGTAACCCCTTCGCCCTCTCCTGCCACATCGAGCGTAAAGATCGCAGCGAGCGGAACCGGCTGCTTTTCGAACGAGCGGTCCTCCAAAGGTAGATGCAGGGCTTTTTTATCAGTGTAGTGTGCCACGTTCCGCAGCGACTGCGGCGCGTCCGTGAGCGCTTCCGCTGAGTCGGACCACAGCCGCTGCTCGGGGTAGCTGGGCACCGCGTAGACCACGTCCCCCTGACGGTCGAGCAGCAGGATGTCGTCGGTGACGAGGGCGTAGCCCTGCCGGTTAAAGGAGGCCGCGAGCGTCGATTTTCCCCGCCCCGTGTTCCCGACAAAAGCAACGGCATGGTCCCCGAGCCGCACGGCGCTGGCGTGGAGGACGACGTCCCCGCGCAGGCTGAGGAGGACCGGCCAGACCTGCGCGAGAAAGAGGTGCCGGACCGTAGTCGGCGGCGTGGATGCGTGCGGGTAGGCGTCCACCCGCCGTCCCACGTCGGAGAGGTGGAAGTCGACGAGGTCGGGGTACCGGAGGAGGTAGCCGTCATGCGTGGCTCCCGCTTCGAGCCACACGCCGCCGTGCTCCCACTCGAACGCGTGGTGCCAGTGTGCAGCCTCCGCACCGAAGCCGAGGGCTTCGTCGGTCCCGACCGACGCTCCTTCGTGGATGCAGAGCGACGCAGCGGGCATCTCCCCGTCGGCCCTATCGAGGCCCATCTCCAGGTTGCTACGGAGGACGTGCCTACCCAGTTGAAAGAGCACCCCGTCTCACCGTGCTAATTGAGCCATGCGACTACTGCCGCGGTGCAGGAGCGGCCTTTTTACCCTGCACGTCCCCTGTGCTAATCGTTTCAGCAGCACCCGTAGCCCCGCCGAGCGTGAAGCGGGAGAGGAGGCCGAGGCGCTTGAGCGTGGGCGTGGTGTAGGCGTCCGGCGTGGAAGGCGCGGTCGTGTTTGTAGGGCGTTGCATCTTGGTGTGCTCGGTAAAAGGGCAGATTCGGGTGGGGTGAGGCGCGCGCTAAAGATAGCCCACAACGGGATGAGCATTATCGACGGAAGCACGAAGCCGGTTAAACGACGGCGTGGTGCTGCTTGATCCACCCTGAGAGCACTGCCGCTTCGACTACGGCGATGATATTCGACGCATCGAACCCGTTTTGCTCGTGATTGCAGTAGGCCTCCTGCGCCTTTGCCGTATCGATGTATGGCTCGACGGGGCCGGGGTCTGCGATGAAGTCACGGAGAAAACCCGCTTCGTGCTTCAGCAAGCGCTTCCAGAATACCGGGCCGAGGTTTCGTTCCAGCAGCGAGGAACGCTCGATCACCTCGCTCGGCAGCAGGTCCGCGACAGCACGGCGGAGGAGCCACTTCCGCTGCCCGTTCCGCATCTTCTGCGTGGGGGGCAACGCGAGCGCGAACTCCAGCAGCCGCTTGTCCATCAGCGGACTCCGCGCTTCGAGGTGGTACCGGGACGCGATACGATCCCCCTGTTCGAGCGCGTCGGAGAGATTCGGGTGCATCAGCCAGTTCGCCTGCCGGGCGCGCAGTGAGGTCATCGGGACCACGGTCCAGTGCCGTCGCGCCGCGTCGAGCCGCTCCCGGAGGCCGATGCGCTGCGCGAAGTCAGGGGCGATCAGGCGCTCGGCGAGCGCCGCGTCGAACGCTCTGCCGTGCTTGTACCGCGCGCGGGCGCGTTCGACGGGGCCGGGAAACACGAGGCCCACGCTCGCCCGAACGCCGTACTGCCAGAATATCCGCGCTGCCGACATCCCGTAGGCCCCGCTGAGTGCGCGGGCCTCGTGCAGCGCCGCTGCCCACTGACCCCGGCGCAGCAGGTCCGCCACGAGGATCTCCCCCGTTCCCATCAGCGCGTCCCCGTCGAGCCCGTCGAGGAGCGCGCCCATCCCTTCGCGCCGGGCAAACGTCGTAAGCGTCGGGCCGATGCCGGAGGTGAGTGCGTCGAACGGTGCGTCGGCGTCGGCGATGCGAGCGGGCAGCCCTTCCCAGATTTGTGAGAAATGATCCGTGGTGAGCAGATGCGCCTGCACTCCCCCTGTTTCAACAATGGCGCGGATCGAGCGCGTGTCCGGGCACGTCGCGTCGTTGGGATCGATCGCCGAAAAGGTCGGGATCGGCTCGCCACCCCCGCGCGGCGTCCAGGCAACCGCGACGATGGAGGCGGAGTCGATCCCCCCGCTGAGCGCAACCCCGACCCCGCGATGACTACGGCGGCGGCACGCTACGGCGTCGGCGAGCAGTTCGAGGAAGGCCTCTTCATACGCGCCGTCCGAGCCGAGGCGCACCTCCCGCTCCGGGTCCGGCATCCAGTACCGTTCGAGGCGGTGGGCGTCCCGCCCGACGATCAGCCGGTGCGCCGCAGGCAGCTTGACGACCTCCTCGAAAAACGTCCGCCGCCCGTCGCCCGCTTGCAACGATGTGACGAGGTAGTCAGCGATGCGGCCCTCGTTGATCCGATGCGGCACGGCCGGATGCGCCGTGATCGCTCCCGCTTCCGACGCGCAGACGAACAGCGCATCGGTGAGGTGGTACACGAGCGGCTTCGCGCCGAGGTGGTCCCGCGCGCAGAAGACCTGCTGTTGCGGTCCGTCCCAGACCCCGAAGGCGAAGTCGCCGACGAGGTGCTCGGGACACGCCGCGCCCCATCTCTGGTAGGCTCGGAGGATGAGCGCAGCATCCCCGATCTCGCGGGCCGGGCGGTCTCCCATCCCCAACGCGGCGATGAGTTCGTCGCGGTTGTCGATCCGCGCGTCCGCCGTGATCGCGAAGGGGCCTTCCTGCTGGACGAGCGGGAGCGTTTCGTGGACGGCTTCCGGCGTGTTCCACAACGTCTGATGCCCGAGGGCGACGGCTCCTTCAACCCACCTAGCGGAGCCGTCCGGCCCGCGATGCGCGAGGCGATCCAGTAGGGGCTCCAGCTCGTGCGCCTCGACGGGCCTGCCGTCGCGCGCGAAAACACCTGCGATTCCACTCATGTAGCCATCCTCAACGGACTGCGAAGGACGTGATCGGCGTGTACCGCTCTCCCTCGACTGTGCCGAGCTCGGCCCCATCGCACGTCAGCCAAGCGTGCGCCGCGAACGCTTTCTCCTCTCCGACGGTGACACCGATACTCACTTCCGACGGGTGCCCCTGCTCCGCGAGGAGAAACTGTGCGGCGAGGGCGCGGGTGAGGCACGTCGCCTGCGGTACCCGAGCGCTCGCCGCCTGCACGAGCCACACGATCCGCTCGGTCGGCATGGAAGAGGCCTGGCGCTCCGGCCCGGCGCGGCGTAGCGCCCGCTTGCTTCGCGCATACACCCAGCCGTGGAGCACGCGGAACGGGAGCACCCACAATCCGATGCGGACGGCGCTCACCACACCCAGTGCTTGCAGGAACAGGCGCCGCTCGTCGGACGGAAGCTGAAAGAATGTGCGGAAGCCGCCCACGCTATGCCCCCTCGCGCACAGTGATGAGCCCTTCGGAGGCTAGCTCGCTCAAGAAGCCCAACACGTCCCTTTCGCAGCGCTCCGCCTCTACCGCGTAGCGCTCCACGACGGCACTGCACACCTCCGCTACGCCCACCGGCTCCTGAAGCATCTGCCAGATGAACGTGCCCACCGGATCCAGCCCGAAGTACATGCTCTGGTTGAGGTCGAGGATGACGGCCTCCTTGCCCAGCCCCGAAGAGGCCTGGTCTTCACTCGCTACCACGACAGAAGAAGGAGATACCGCAGACGTAGACACGATAGTTCGCGCTGAATGGGCCGGTGATGGAGACGCAAGATAACGCTGTAAGGAGACGGACGCCGTCGTCCTGGGATATCAGGCACGAAGCCATTGTGGAGATCCCGTACCTTCGCAGCGCCGGTAGCTCTGAAAGCCCGGCGACGCCCACCCCTCTCCCCCACCGCGAGGTTCCTATGCAAGCGAAAGTCTACACGTTCGACGGCGAGCAGGTCACGGTCACATGGGACGGCAAGCGCTGCATCCACGTCGAGGCGTGCGTCCACGGCCTCCCCCGCGTGTTCGACCCCAAGCGGCGGCCGTGGATAGAGCCCGAGCATGCGGATGCCGACGCCGTGGCCGAGGTCGTCATGCGGTGCCCGACGGGCGCGCTCCACGTCGAGCGCCGCGACGGCGGCACCGCCGAGCCCCTCCCCGAACGCAACGTCGTCACCGTCGCCGCCGACGGACCGCTCTACGTCCGCGGCGACGTGACGATCGTCGATCCCGAGGGCGACGTGCTGCTGCGCGACACCCGCGTCGCGCTCTGCCGCTGCGGGCGCTCCGCCAACAAGCCGCTCTGTGACAACAGCCACCTCGATGCGTTCGAGGACGCGGGCGCGCTCGGCACGTCTGGGAAGATCACGGCAGACGAGCCGCCGCCCGGCGCGCCCCTCCGCGTGACGGCCCGGCCGAACGGGCCGTTCGTCGTAGAGGGACCGTTCACCGTGACGGGAGCCGACGGCCAAACCGGTTCCGGCCTCAAGGCATCCCTCTGCCGCTGCGGAGCCTCGAAGAACAAGCCGTTCTGCGACGGCACGCACAAAGCCATCGACTTCACCACCGACTAGCCAGCGGCTTTGTGCAGGCTGCCCGACCTCAGCCGCGCGTGAGCTGGCGGTACTTGATCCGCTTCGGGATGTCGGCCGCCGAGCCGAGCCGGGCGTGGCGCTCCTCCTCGTACTCCGAGTAGTTGCCGGGGAACCAGCGCACCTCGCTGTCGCCCTCGAAGGCGAGGATGTGCGTCGCGACGCGGTCGAGGAACCAGCGGTCGTGCGAGATCACGACGGCGCAGCCGGCGAAGTTCAGCAGGGCCTCTTCGAGCGCGCGGAGCGTGTTCACGTCGAGGTCGTTCGTCGGCTCGTCGAGGAGGAGGACGTTGGCACCCTCCTTGAGCATCTTGGCGAGGTGGACACGGTTGCGCTCGCCGCCGGAGAGCTCCGTCGTCTTCTTCTGCTGGTCCTGCCCCGCGAAGTTGAACCGGCCGACGTAGGCGCGGGCGTTGACCTCGCGGTTGCCGAGTTGGATGAACTCCGTCCCGCCCGTGATCTCCTGGTAGACCGTCTTCTCCGGGTCGAGCGGGCGGTCCTGGTCGATGTAGCCGAGCTCGACGGTGTCGCCGATTTTGAACGTGCCGGAATCCGGCTCTTCCTGCCCCGTGATCATGCGGAAGAGCGTCGTCTTCCCCGCCCCGTTCGGCCCGATGATGCCGACGATGCCGCCGGGCGGGAGGCTGAACGTGAGGTCCTCGTAGAGCAGCCGGTCGCCGAAGCCCTTTGCCACGTCCTCGGCCTCGATCACGATGTCGCCGAGCCGGGGACCCGGCGGGATGAAGATCTCGACGTCCTCGCTCCGCCCCTCCTGCTGTTCTTCGAGCATCTGCTCATAACCCGCGATGCGGGCCTTGCTCTTGGCGCGGCGTCCCTTCGGGTTCTGCCGCACCCATTCGAGCTCGCGCTGGAGCGCCTTCTGCCGCTTCGACGCCTGCTTCTCCTCGACGGCGAGGCGGCCCTGCTTCTGCTCCAGCCACGACGTGTAGTTCCCCTCGAACGGAATCCCCTTCCCGCGGTCCAGCTCCAGGATCCACCCGGCCACGTTGTCGAGGAAGTAGCGGTCGTGCGTGACGGCGATGACGGTGCCCTCGTACCGTTCGAGGTGGCCTTCGAGCCACGCCACGCTCTCGGCGTCGAGGTGGTTCGTGGGCTCGTCGAGCAGCAGCACGTCGGGCTGCTGGAGGAGGAGGCGGACGAGGGCGACGCGGCGACGCTCCCCGCCGGAGAGGACCGCGATGGAGGTCTCGGGCGGCGGGCAGCGGAGCGCGTCCATCGCCATCTCCAGCTTCGAGTCGATGTCCCACGCGTCGAGGTGGTCGATCTTCTCCTGCAGCTTGCCCTGCTCCTCCATCAGCGCGTCGAAGTCGGCGTCCTCTTCGGCGAAGCGGGCACTCACCGCCTCATAGGCCTTCATCAGGCCGACAGCCTCGAGCGCGCCCTCTTCGACCACTTCGCGGACGGTCTTCGCCGCGTCGAGCTCGGGCTCCTGCGGGAGGTAGCCAAACGTGATCCCTTTGTCGGATTGGATCGTCCCGTCGTACTTCGGGTCCAGCCCGGCGATGATCCGCAGGAGGGAGGACTTGCCCGCCCCGTTGAGGCCGAGCACGCCGATCTTCGCGCCGTAGAAGAAGGAGAGGTAGATGTCCTTGAGGACGTACTGGCCGGGGCGGTAGCTCTTACTCACGCCGACCATCGAGAAGATGATTTTCTGGTCGCTCACAGCAGATCTGACGGGTCGTTGGAAAACGAGGTAGGGGCGCAGCGCGCCCCTACGAGTACGATGAAAAGGTACGGCGGCGGCGGGGCGGCGGCCGGGAATCCTCGGCGAAACCGCGCTACTCGACGACGATCTCGGCGAGGACGGGGAGGTGGTCCGACGGGAACCGCACGCCGTCGATGGTTTCGGCGAGGGTGCCGTGCTTCAACACGCAGACGCCCCCTCCCACGAACACGAAGTCGATCCGCCGGTCGGGCACGAGGGTCTCGAACCCATTCCACGTCGAGGTGGGGCCGTACGGCGGTTCCTCCGTGACCGTGCGCGCATCGGCGAGTGGGATGCCCTCGCCGCCCGTCATGATCGCGTACGGCTCCGTGTCCGGCGTCGCGTTGAAGTCGCCGGTCACGACGACGGGAGCCGAGCCTGCGATCTCCCCGATCCTCTGCCGGATAAGTCGAGCGCTTTCGGCCCGTGCTTCCTCGCCGACGTGGTCGAAGTGGGTGTTGAAGTGATAGAGCGTGTCGCCGGTGACACGGTCACGGAATCGCCCCCACGTGACGATGCGGGGGAAGGCAGCGTCCCATCCCCGAATGCCGGGCACGTCGGGGGTCTCCGAGAGCCAGAACGTGTCGTCGTCGAGGAGGTCGAACCGGTCCGTGCGGTAGAGCACGGCGCTGTACTCGTCGCGCTCGCCGCCATCGGCACGCGGGAGGCCGAACCACGCGTAGCCGGGGAGCAGCGAGTCGAGATCGGCGAGCTGGTTCCGCTGTGGCTCCTGGAGTCCGACGAGGTCTGCATCGTGAAAACGGATGAGCCCGGCGACGGCCTCTTTCCGGTGCGGCCACGCGTTGAGGCTGTCGGCGGGCGTGTTGAGCCGGACGTTGAAAGTCATCACCCGCAGCGGTACGACGCCGTCTCCCCCACTGGTCGGGCGCAATGGCTGGGCGGCGACGGTGAGCGGGAGCGCTGCGAGAGCGCTGATCAGAAGGAGGCCGATACGAAGCATGGCAGTCGGGTAGGGCGATACGACAAGCTACGTCGCCCCGCTGCCGTTGGGAGCCCTCCGCGCAAAGGACCACATTGCTGATGGCCCCCTCTCTGCCCTGCCGGACATTTCTCCCCTGTTCCTGAATCGAGTTCAGGACAGGGGGGCGAGAACATAGAAAGAAACGCCGCGCTCGAATGCAAGCGCGGCGTTTCAAGTCACGTCCCCTCGCCCCTCCGGGGAGAGGGTCAGGGTGAGGGGAACCCACGAGCAGCCGACACGCCGCCTAGCGCCGCCCGCGATTCCGCGATTTCGAGGGACCGGTGCCCTGCGACTTCGAACGCCCCCCGTTACGGGACGCGCTCTGCCCCCGCGACGGTCCGCTGCCGCGCCCGTTGCCGGATCTCCCCTGGGTCTTCGGCGGAGCCATCGGCTCCGCGCTGGTGTCGTAGCTGAAGTCCGCGTAGGTGCTGCGCTCGAAGCGGCGGCCGGTGTGCTTCTCGATCTGTCGGAGATAGTCCTCCTCGTCCGCCGAGACGAACGTGAGGGCATCCCCGGTAGCGTCGGCACGCCCGGTGCGGCCGATGCGGTGGATGTAGTCCTCGGCCTGGTTCGGCGTGTCGAAGTTGACCACGTGCGAGATCCCGTCCACGTCGATCCCGCGCGCGGCGATGTCGGTGGCGACGAGCACCTGCACGTCGCCGCGCTTGAAGTCGGCGAGGGCGCGCTGGCGCTGGTTCTGCGAGCGGTTCGAGTGGATGGCAGCGGCGGCGATGCCGCGCTGCTCCAGCTTCTTCGTGATGCGGTTCGCGCGGTGCTTCGTCCGCGAGAAGACGAGCACGTTTTCGACCGGCTCCGTCCGGAGGACGTGGAGCAGCAGGTCCATCTTCTGCGTCTGGGCGACGGGGTAGACGTACTGCGTGACGGACGCGGCCGGGTTCCGGCGCTGGCCGACCTCCACCATCTCGGGCTGACGCTGGATGCTCGACGCGAGCTCTCGGATGGCGGGCGGCATCGTGGCCGAGAACAGCAGCGTCTGCCGATTGTTCGGCAGCTTCGCGACGATCTTGCGGATGTCGTTGATGAACCCCATGTCGAACATCCGGTCGGCCTCGTCGAGCACGAGGACTTCGACGCGGGAGAGGTCGAGCGTGCCGCGCCCGAGGTGGTCGAGCAGGCGGCCCGGCGTCGCGCTCACGATGTCGACGCCGCGCTGGAAGGCCTGGAGCTGCGGCCCCATCCCGACGCCGCCGAAGACGGCGACGCTGCGGAGCCCGGTGTATTTGCCGTACGTGCGCACGGCTGCTTCCACCTGCAGGGCCAGCTCGCGCGTGGGACATACGACGAGGGCGCGAACGGGCCGGCGTTTGGCAGGGGAAGGGCTCGCCGCGAGGCGGTCGAGCAGGGGAAGGACGAAGGCGGCGGTTTTGCCGGTACCGGTCTGCGCGCAACCGGTGAGGTCACGCCCGGCGAGGGCGACGGGAATCGCCGCCGTCTGGATCGGGGTGGGCATGTTGTACCCGGCGTCTACCACGCCGCGAAGGACGGGAGCGGACAGGCCGAGTGATTGGAACGTGGTCATTAAAAAGGGTATTGGGGCGCGGGCGTAGCGGCATCGAGCCGGGCCTTCGCCGGGGTACTGCGCTGTCGGGGACGTCGTACCGGAACCTGGAAGCAGGGGTACGAACCTCTCGATCTGGATCAGATCGTTACGGATGCCAGGAGAATGCGGGCATCCGATGCCGGTGTCGCCGGGGCTCGGTCAGAGCCAGAGGAGTCGATCTCGGAAAGCGAGTCGTAAAAATTCCGCTTCCGAGACGGTGATGAACCGGGAACGGCGTGTGAATCACGTAACGCAAAGTACGTGCCTGCCCGATATCTCCCCGCGTGGTTCCACGGAAGAAGGCGCGAACTCTCCGCGGGCAGCGGCAGCGAGGGCTCGCCCCGAGTGGTCTCGAATGGTTACACTATGCCCTCCACCGTCCTCCCCTGCCTCATGCACCTTCGCTTCCTCCCTGCCCTGCTCACCGATGCACAGGACTTCCGCGCCGACGACGCCCGCGCCGACGGGGAGGCGGGCTGACGCTGTGAAGCGCGACGCGGACGTAGCGATCATCGGCGGCGGGGCCATCGGGCTCTGGGCCGCCTACTTTATCCGGCAGCGCGGGCGCGAGGTCGTCGTGCTCGACCGTGGAGACATCGGCGCGGCGTGCTCGTTCGGGAACGCGGGGTATGTCTCGCCAAGCCACGTCGTCCCGCTCGCCGCGCCGGGCGTCGTGACGCAGGGCCTCCGCTGGTTGCTCGACCCCGAGAGCCCGTTTTACGTCCGCCCCCGGCTCGACGTCGAATTGGCCCGCTGGCTGTGGCAGTTCGCCCGCGCGGGGACGGCCGCCCACGTCGCCCGCTCCGGCCCCGTCTTCGCCAACCTCGGGCTCCGCAGCGTGGCGCACTACGCCGATCTCGCCGAGCGCTTCGACATCGGGTTTGCGCCCTCCGGCCTGCTGATGCTGCACCGGACCGAACCGGGGCGCGAGAAGAACCTCGGCCTCGCCGAACAAGCGCGGGCCGTCGGACTGGATGTGGACACGCTCGACCCCGACGCCGTGCAGGCGCTGGAGCCGACCGTCGCAGACGGGATCGGCGGCATCTTCTTTCCGCAGGACGCCGTCGTGGACCCGGCGCGGATGGTGTCGGCCCTCCACCGGATGCTGGAAGCCGACGGCGTCCGCTTCCTCCCACACACCGACGTGACCGGCTTCGAGCAGCGTAATGGGTCGGTCCGTACGATCCGGACGACGCAGGGCGACCTCCATCCCGAAACGGTCGTCCTCGCGGCGGGGTCGTGGTCGCCGGTGCTCGGGCGCGATCTCGGGCTCCGGCTGCCCGTCCAACCGGCCAAAGGCTACAGCGTCACGATCACGCCCGACGGGCCGATGCCGCACCTTCCGGTCCTACTCGCCGAGGCGAAAGTGGCCGTGACGCCGCTGCCCGAAGGCCGCCTCCGCTTCGCCGGGACGCTCGAACTCGCCGGCCTCGACCCGAACGTGAACGAGCGCCGCGTCGGCGCCATCCTCCGCGCCGTGCCGGACTACCTCGCGCCCTTCGACGTGATCGATACCGCCGAGGAGGCGTGGGTGGGCTTCCGCCCCTGCACGCCCGACGGCCTCCCCCTCATCGGCACGCCGGACTCGCTGCGCAACCTCGTCGTGGCGACAGGCCACGCCATGCTCGGGATCTCAAACGCGCCCGCCACCGGCACGCTCGTCGCCGCCCTCGTCGCGGGCGAGCCGCCGCCGTTCGACCCCGCCCCGTTCCGCGTCGGGCGCTTCGGTTAACGAAAGACGCGACATGTCGCGTCTCTACGGTCGGTGACACATCGGTGCTCCGTCGCGGGTGAGGCGCCCGGCGAGGGGAACGCTCCCTGTCTGGTGGCGTAACGGCCTCTCGACCTTGACCTCCCTTTCCGCCCTTTCCGCGCTATGGACATCCACGGACGCATTACCCTCGACCCGTCGATCCGCAGCGGGAAACCCACGATCCGAGGGACGCGCATCACCGTCTCCGACGTGCTCGAATACCTCGCCGGCGGAATGACCCCGGAAGAGATTCTGAGCGACTTCCCGGACCTGTCCGTGGAGGACATCCGCGCAGCCCTCACCTTTGCGGCCGAGCGCGAGCGGCGGCTCTTCGCCGCATGAAGCTGCTGTTCGACGAGAACCTGTCGTTCCGTCTCGTGCGTGCGCTAGGCGAAGCCTATCCCCTCCCACGTCCGGGAGGTCGAACTGCTCGGCGCGGACGACGCGCGCATCTGGACGTACGCCGCCGAGCAGCATCTCCTCCTCGTTTCCAAAGACACTGACTTCTATCAGCGGAGTGTTTTGTACGGCCCTCCGCCTCAGGTGATCTGGCTGCGCGTGGGCAACGCCCCGACCGCCCTCGTCGCGGAGTTGCTCCGCTCGCGCCGCTCGGTGATCGAACGGTTCTGCGAGGATAGAGAAGCCGCGTTCCTCCTTCTGGACTGACGACCCCTACCCTCAGCCCGTGCTCTGCATGGCCGCGGCGATGCCGTTGACCGAGACGAAGAGGGCCTCACGCAGCGCCTCGGCGTCGTCCCCTTCCGCCCCCCCCTTCCGCCAGCGTTGCATGAGTTCGAGCTGGACGAGGTTGAGCACGTCGGTGTACGGATTTCGCAGGCGAATCGACTTCTCGATGACGGGGCTGTGCGCGAGCAGCCGGTCCTGCCCCGCGACATCGAGCAGCACCCGCTCCGTCCGCTCGAACTCGGCGGCGATCCGCTCGTGGATCCGGCCCTCTGCGAGTGCGGCGTAGCGCGCGGCGATGACGAGCCGGGCGCGGGCCATCTCCCGAAGCGCGTTCGCCACGACGGCCTGGAAGAACGGCCAGTCCTCGTGCATAGCGCGGAGCCGGTCCGTGTCCACATCGCCGGTGGCGAGCGCCTCTTTGAAGGCCATCCCGACGCCGTACCAGCCGGGGACGGTGTAGCGCGGCTGCGTCCACGCGAACACCCACGGGATCGCCCGCAGCCCCTCGAAGTCTACGTCGCTCGCGGCCTTGCGGGAGACCGGCCGCGAGGCCATCGGGAGCCCGGCGATGTGCTCGATGGGCGTCGCGGCGAGGTACCACGGCCAGAGGTCAGGCGCGTCGATGAGGCTTCGGTACGCCCGCATCGAGGCTTCGGCGGCGGTCTGCATGAACGTGCGTCGGTCGTCCTCCGTCGGGCCTTCGAAGGCCGCGGCGTCCTCGGGCGGTCCGTCCGCGAGCGCGCCGAGCTGGGCGTGGACGATCTGTTCGAGGTGGCGGCGCGCGATGCCGGGGAGGGCGTAGCGGAACGAGATGACCTCCCCCTGCTCGGTGAATCGGATGCGGCCGTTCTGCGCCTCCGGCGGCATGGCCCGGATCGCCTGGTTCGCCCGGCCGCCGCCGCGCCCGACGGTCCCGCCGCGCCCGTGGAACAGCCGGAGGTCGAGCCCGAAGCGGCGGCACACGCGGGCAATCGCGCCCTGCGCTTTGTGCAGCGCCCAGTTCGCCATCCAGTAGCCGCCGTCCTTGTTCGAGTCCGAGTAGCCGAGCATCACCTCCTGCATCCGCCCGCGCGCGACGAGTTGGCGGACGTAGATCGGGTGGCTGAACAGCTTGCCGAGCAGATCCTCGGCGTGCTCCAGATCCGCGATGGTTTCGAGAAGCGGGACCACATCGAGTGGGCACGTGACGGCCCCATCGCGCTGCCTCCGCCACAGACCGGACTCTTTGAGCAGCAGCAGCACCTCCAGCACGTCGCTCACCGCGTCCGTCATCGAGATGATGACCGAGCCGATGCTCTCCGGCTCGCGGGCGCGCGAGCGGCGGGCGACGGCGAGAACATCGAGCACGCGGCGGGCGTCGTCGCTGAGGGCGGCGTCCGGCGGGAGGAGCGGGCGCGGATTGCGGAGTTCGGTCGTCAGCACCTCCAGTCGCTCGGCCTCGTCGAGCGCAGCATAGTCGTCGGCGACGCCGGCCAGCCGGAGGAGGTCGGCGACGGCGGCTTCGTGGACGCGGCTGTGCTGGCGGAGATCGAGCGCGGCGAGGTGGAACCCGAACGTCTCGGCCTGCACGATGAGATCCGCGAGCGGGCCGTCGGCAGCGAGGGAGGCGAGCCCGGCCGCGCGGAGTGCCTCGGCGATGAGCCCGAGGTCGGCGCGGAAGTCGGCCGCCGCGTAGTCGAGCGGCGCAGCGGGCGGGGTGTGCACCTCGTCGATCAGCCGGTCCAGCTTGGCCTGCATCAGCAGGAGCTTGAGGCGGATGGGCTCGTGCGCGTTCTGCCGCCAGCGCCGCTCGTCCAGATCCACGAGCCTTCGGTCTGCCTCGATGGAAGCGCGCAGGGCATCGAACCCCTCCGCCTGTCGGTCGGAGACGGAGAGGACGAGGCGGAGGCCGTCGAGGGCACGCCGGTAGAGGCGCAGGGCGTCCTCGCGATGGACCCGGAGCGTCCATGCCGTCACCTCGGCCGTCACGCGGGGATTCCCGTCGCGGTCGCCACCGATCCACGAGCGGTAGCGGAGGAACGGCGGGAGGTCGAGAGCCTGCCCTGAGCCTGTCGAAGAGTCTTCGGACTCGTCGCCGTATTCGGTTTCGAGCGCGCGACGGAGGTCGGCGTGGATGCGCGGGATCGTCTCCCAGATGCTCGTGGCGACGAAGTAGAGCCCGTTCCGCACCTCGTCCTCGACGGTCACGCCGGCCGGGCGGATCTCGTCGGTAGCGAGGAGGAGCCGGATGCCGTTCTCGATCTCGCGGACGAGCGCGTCCTCCTCGGCGGGCGTGGTGTCCGGCTCGCGGAGCGCTTCGAGGAGGTCGGCGAGGCGCTGTTGGTGATAGAGGATGCTGCGGCGGCGGGCCTCGGTCGGGTGCGCCGTGAGCGTCGGCTGGATGTCCAGTTTACCGATGAGCGCGAGCACGTCGGCGAGCGACCGTCCCTCGACGCGGAGCCGGTGGATGGCCTCGGCGACAGATTCGCCGCGCGGGTGCTCCGCATCCGCGGTGCGGGCTCGGTCGCGGTTGATGCGCAGGATTTCAAGCTGCTCGGCCTTGTTGACGAGGTGGAAGAACGTCGTGAACGCGCGGAGCAGCGCGCTCAGCCGGTCGAGCGGCTGCTCGGCGACGAGGCGGGCGGCTTCGTCTAGGCGCGCCGGGGCGGACTCGGCTTCGCGGCAGAGGTGGCGGAGCCGCTCGACGAGGTCGAACGTGGCGTCGCCGTAGCGCTCGCGGACGGCGCGGCCGAGGAGGGCACCGAGGAGGTTGACGTGACGGGACAGCGGAGCCGAGATGCCGGAGCCTTCGGCCTCGACGACGAGCCCGCCAGGCAGGGCGGAGGGGATGGACACGGGGGTCGGAGATGGGTGAGCGGACAAGATAGCCCGAGTGCTCGACCCTCTTCGAGCAGAACGTACCTCCTCATGGGATCTCGACCTCGCCTCCCTATTTTGACGGCTCCGCCCTCTACCCACGCCCTCTCGCCGATGCGCCCGTCACCCGTTTTAGCACTGCTTGCCGTCGCCCTCACGGCGGCACTCCCCTCCCAGGCTCAGACCCCCCAACCGCCCGTGGCTACCGTCAAACCAACCGAACTCACCGCCCACGACCACGTCCGCACGGACGACTACTTCTGGCTCCGGGACCGGGACGACCCCGAGGTCATCGCCTACCTCACGGCCGAGAACGACTACTTCAATGCCGCGATGGCCCCGCTCGCCGATCTGCAAGAGACGCTCTTCGAGGAGATCAAAGGGCGCATCAAGCAGGACGACGCCTCGGTACCGTACCGGCTCGGCGACCATCAGTACTTCTACCGCTACGAGGAAGGCAAACAATACCCCATCTACGCCCGCCGTCCCGACACCGAGGGTGGGACGGAGGAGATCGTACTCGACGTGAACGCGCTCGCCGAGGGCCACGAGTATTACGGCGCCCGTTTCGCTCCCGGCTCCGTCAGTCCCAACGGTCGCTACGTCGCGTGGGCGGCGGACACGACCGGCCGACGGATCAACACGATCTATTTCAAAGACCTCGAAACCGGCGACGTCCTTCCCGACGTGATCCCGGCCGTGACGGGCAACCTCGCGTGGGCGAACGACAACCGGACGCTGTTCTATTCGAAGCAGGACCCCGTCACGCTCCGCTCGGACCGGATCTACCGCCACACGCTCGGCACCGACGCCGCGAGCGACGTGCTCGTTTATGAAGAGACCGACGACACGTTCAACACCTACGTCGGCAAGAGCACGTCGAAGAAGTACCTCATCATCGGCTCCAGCCAGACGCTCGCGACCGAGTACCGCGTGCTCGACGCCGACGATCCGGATGGGGAATGGCGGATCATCCAACCCCGCCGGCGCGACCACGAATACCACATCGACCACCTCGGCGGCCACTTCTACATCCGCACGAATCTCAACGCGCAGAATTACCGCCTGATGCGAGCGCCCGAGGACACGCCGGGCGAGGAACATTGGGAAGAGGTGATCCCCCACCGCGACGACGTGCTGCTCGAAGGCTTCGACCTCTTCGACGACTTCCTCGTGCTGAGCGAGCGGAAGGACGGGCTGACGCGCCTCCGCATCCGCCCGTGGGACACCCACGAAGCGGAATACTACGTCGCCTTCGAAGACCCCGCCTACGTCGTCGCCACGAGCACGAACCCGAATCCGGACACCCGCATGCTCCGGTTCGTTTACGAGTCACCGACCACGCCGACGACGACGTACGACTACGACATGGTGACGCGCGAGCGGACGCTGCTGAAGCAGGAGCCCGTGCTCGGCGGCTTCGATTCCGATAACTACCAGGCCGAGCGGCTGTGGGCACCGGCGCGCGACGGCGAGCGCGTCTCCGGCACTCGTGTCCCCGTCACCGTCGTCTACCGGAAAGACCTGTTTCAAGGCGACGGTACGAACCCGCTCCTCCTCTATGGCTACGGCTCGTACGGCTACAGCATCGACCCCGGCTTCAACGCGCCCGCGCTCAGCCTGCTCGACCGCGGCTTCGTCTACACCATCGCCCACATCCGAGGCAGCCAGACGCTCGGGCGGAAGTGGTACGACGAAGGCAAGCTCCTCAAGAAGAAGAACACCTTCACCGACTTCATCGACGCCGCCGAGTTCCTCGCCGCCGAGGGCTACGGCGACCGCGCCCAGCTCTACGCGATGGGCGGCTCGGCCGGCGGCCTGCTGATGGGCGCGGTGATCAACATGCGCCCCGACCTCTTCCGCGGCGTCGTCGCCGCCGTCCCGTTCGTGGACGTCATCACGACGATGCTCGACGACTCGATCCCGCTCACGACCGGCGAGTACGACGAATGGGGCAATCCCAACGACAAAGCGTATTACGACTACATCCTCTCGTATTCCCCCTACGACAACGTTACCGCGCAGGCCTACCCGAATCTGCTCGTGACGACGGGCCTCCACGACTCACAGGTGCAATACTGGGAGCCGGCGAAGTGGGTGGCAAAGCTCCGCGCGCTGAAGACGGACCATAACCGGCTCCTCCTCCACACGAACATGGAGGCCGGACACGGCGGCGCGTCCGGTCGCTTCGAGCGCTACCGCGAGACGGCGCGGAACTACGCCTTCCTCCTCGACCTCGCCAGGAAAGCGGACGCCGCCCCATCTGGCTCGCACTGAGACGCCGCGGTAGGGGCAGCTACTCGCCCCTACCGCGTTCTCACACCTCAGGCTGCTTCGGTCTTGAGCCGGTCGAGGTATTTACTCCGCAGCTTCGCCACCTTCGGCGCGATCACGGCCCGGCAGTAGGGCTGTCGGGGGTTGCTAGCGAAGTAATTCTGGTGGTAGTCCTCGGCCTCGTAGAACGGCTCGGCGTCCGTCACCTCCGTCACGATTGGAGAGCCGAAGACGTTTTGCGCTTCGAGGTCGGCGATGACCTCTTCGGCGGTCCGGCGCTGCGCGTCGTCGTGGACGAAAACGACGGAGCGGTACTGCGTGCCGGAGTCCGCGCCCTGCCGGTTGAGCGTCGTCGGGTCGTGGGTGGCGAAGAAGACATAGAGGAGGTCGCGGTAGCTCACCGCGTCGGGGTCGAAGTGGACCTGGACGACTTCGGCGTGGCCGGTGCGGCCTCCACAGACTTCACGGTACGACGGGTTTTTGACCTTGCCGCCCATGTAGCCGGAGACGACGCGGTGGACGCCCTTCAGCGGCTGCATCACGGCTTCGACGCACCAGAAGCAGCCGCCGCCGAGGGTGGCCGTTTGGAGTTCACTCATGGGGATGCTCGTTTGGAATGCCTTAAAAAGAGGGAGCGCTGGTACGCGTGCGCCGTCCCGAGGCTCCCTTCCTCGCCCCCGATCCGCTCACGTTTCCGTAACACTGCCGGAGGTTCGTTCGCTTCCGGATCTCCGGCGAGAGACGGGTTCACGAGAAAGTAACAGGGGCACGGGGCGCATCTCTTTGGCAAAAGGGTAGAACTTTCCGGAACGCCACAGCCCCCGCATGTCTGCCCGCCGCTCGCTTACTCACACCACCCGCGCCCAGGCGCAGGAGACGCGCCGGACGATGCGGCTCAGCACGCTCGACGGCGTCTTCGCCACGCAGTACGTGACGCTGACGGGGGGGCCGCTTCTCGTCGCGTTCCTCCTCGCACTCGGCGCTACGGATTTCGAGGTCGGGCTCGTGGCCGCGCTCCCGCTTCTGGGTCAGCTCCTCCAGCCTGTCGGGGCCGAGGCTGTCCGCCGAGGTGGGGGCTGGCGGAAACCGGTCGTGCTGGCGGGCGCGGTGATGGACGTACTCCTCTGGGCCGCGAGTGCCGCCGCCGTGGTGTGGCTCGACCGGCCGGCCGCGCTCTTCGTCGTGCTCGGCGTGCTCGCGCTCCAGCAGATCCCGACCGCCCTCTCCGCCGTGAGCTGGACGAGCTGGATCAGCGACCTCATCCCGCAGCGCCTGCGGGGGCGCTACTTCGGCGCGCGCAACGTCGCGTGCAACGGGCTGGCGGCCCTGACGGCGCTGGCCGCCGGCGCCCTCATCGGCCGCGCCGAGGACCCCCTCCCGATGTACCTCGCGGCAATCGGCATCGGGGCCGCAGCGCGGGCCGTCAGCATCGCCTTCCTGGCACGGCAGCCGGAGCCGCATCCGGCACAACCAGCGGAAGGCGGCTTCTTCGCCCAGCTCGGCCCCCCGCTCCGCGACGCTGGCTTCCGCCGCTACATCGCCTACGCCGCGCTCTTCGGATTCGCTGTGCAGGTGGCCGCCCCGTTCTTCACCGTGTTTACGATTCGCGAGGCCGGCCTCGGCCCCGGCACCGCTATGCTGCTGACGGCGCTGAGCACCAGCTCCAACCTCGTCGGGCAGCGGGTGTGGGGACCACTCGCGGATCGGTACGGCGAGCGGCAGGTGCTCCGCGCCGTCGGTCTCGCCATCGCGCTCCAGCCGGTGTGGTGGCTGGCGGCCGGCCCCTCTTCCTTCGGCATCACCGTGATGATCACGGCGAGCCTCACCGGCGGGTTCGTCTGGGGCGGACAGGCGCTCGCGACGACCAACCTCATGATGCGCCTGGCGCCGGAGGCGGGGAAGACGGCGTTCTTCGCCGTGCAGGCTGCGCTCGCGGGCGCGGCCGGTGCCCTCGGCCCGCTCGTCGGCGGCGTCCTCGCCGAGGCCGTGACGACGGGCGGGCTCGGCCCTCTTCCGTCGACGCTGAAGGTGGTCTTCGTCGTGAGCGCCGTGCTCCGGCTCGGCGGATGGGCCCTCCTCGCCCGCGTGCCGGAACCGGCCGCGCGACCCCGCCTCCGCATCGCCTACATCATCCGCGACACGGCCCGGACGTTCAACCCGATGCAGGGATTCAACCCGCTCCTGCACGCCTTCGCCACGGCTACGAACGGGCCGAAGAGCCTCTCCCGCCGCTGGCACCGGCTTCGGCGTGGTCGCCGCCACGCGGGCGCCGCACGTTGAGCCGCTCACAGCATCGCGTCGGCCTCCGCTTCGGTCTCGACGATCTCGCCCGTTCGAAGCTCTTGCACGACGCGGTCGAGGTCGTAGACCACATCGAGCGCTTCGATCACGGCGCGAGCGTCCACCATCACGTTCCGCCCCCGGTCGGCGAAGTAGATGTAGTCGCGGCTGAGCCCCTCGATGGTCCGGTCGAAGTTGAGCCCGACGAGCCGGAGGTCGCGGTCGACGGCGGGCGAGCCGGAGTTGCCACCGATGGTGTCGGAGGTCGAGATGAAGTCGAGCGGCGTCGAGCGGTCGAGGGCGGGTGGAGCCGGGAGCCACGCATCGGGCAGCCGCCACTCGGAGTCCTGGCCGAACGAGGCATTCCGGTCGTAGAGCCCGAAGAGCGTCGTGTAGGGCGGGGCGACGGTCCCGTTGTATTCGTACCCGCGCACGACTCCGTCGGTGAAGCGGGGCGAGAAGGTGGCGTCCGGCGGAACGGCCGTGCCGTAGACAGCGAAGCGCGCCCGCCCGAGCCGGCCGGCGACCTCGTTCTCCTGCTCCGTCAGCCCGGCCATCCCGCTCTGATAATCGGCGTACCTCGGAGCAATGGCGAGAGCGAGCGCAATCGCAGGATCGTTCGCACTCAATGTTCCGGCGTCGAGCGCCGCCGCTGTGCTGGCTGAGTCGGCGAGCGCCGAGCCGGCGAGGATCGCCTCGGCTGTGGCCTCGGGAGTGCGCCCGGCGAGGATCGGATCGACGAAACCAGGTTCGAGAAAGCGCTGGAGTTGGCGGAGCTGCGCGGCGAGATAGCCCCGTTCGATAGCATCGGGCAGGTCGGCGGTCGCGCGGAGCTTCTCGGCGAAGTCGGCGGCGGCGTCTTCAGCCCCAGCCTGCCGCGCCCCGAGAAGCTGGACGGCGAGCAACGCCCGCCGCAGCGTCGCCGACGAGTAGCTCGAACTCGTGAAACCGGCGAACGCGCCGAACTCCACCCCGAGCGCCCGCTTCCCACGCTGGATCTCGGCCATCCGGTCGATCAGCCCTCCATACTCGGCCCGGAGGTCGGCGTCGGCGTCGATGGCCTGCCGGAACTGCTGCTCGAAGTCACGGCGGCGGGCCATGATGATTTCGTTGTGGAGGGCGTCTTTCCGGCCGGCATACGCCTTCTGCGCGTTGCTCAGGCTGAAGCGCTGGTTCCGCATCGCGTCATCACCCGGGGTCGCGGCGAGGTAAGCATCGACGGCTGCGATCCGGCCGTTGAGGTATTCCAGCATCCCCTCGACCTGCACGTCGCGCCGCCATTCGAGTTGGGCGGCTGTGTCGCCTCGGTCCGTCGAGCCGGGGTTGCCGATGACGAAGATGAGGTCGCCGGGCTCGGTGCCCTCGGTGCTCCACGGGAAGTAGAATGCGGACGTATCGAGCGGGCGGCCGTCGGCGTCGTAGGCGCGGAGGAAGGTGAAGTCGAGCGCGTAGCGCGGGTACGTGAAGTTGTCGGGGTCCCCGCCGAAGAAGCCGAGTTGCTCCTCGGGCGCGGCCACGAGCCGGAGGTCGTCGTAGCGCCGGAAGGTGTAGGCGGAGTATTGGCCGCCGTTGTAGAGCGCGACGACCTGCACGTTGATCCCCTCGCCGCCTGCCGCCGCCATCTCCTGCTGGACGGCCTCGATGGCGGCGCGACGCGCCTCGGCCCGCTCGGCGTCCGTCTCCGTCCCCGCGAGGGCGGACTCGATCCGGTCCGTCACGTCCGTGATCCCGACCAGCTGGTCCACGTAGAGGCCGGGCGCGCGGCGCTCTTCGTCGAGCGTGCGCGCGGTGAAGCCGTTGTCGAGGAAGTTCTCGCCGGGCCGGGTCACGTCCACGATCGCGCCCCGGGCGCAGTGGTGGTTCGTCGCGATGAGGCCGTCGGCAGAGACGAACGAGGCCGAGCAGCCGGGCAGCCGGAGCGCCGCGAGCCGGGCGCGCTCGAACCAGGCCTCGTCGGGCCGGAAGTCGTACGTCTCGGCGAGGTACTCGACGGGCGGGTTCTCGAACAGCCACATCTTGCCGTTGTCGAGCGGCCCGGCACGCATCACGTCCTCCTCCTGACCGAAGGCGACCGGGGCGAGGACAACGAGCAGGGCACAGAGCAGACAGAATCGGTGCATCATGGGTAGACTTGGATTACGGGCAGAGGAGACGGCGCGCGCGGCGACCCCAAAACTACTGAACAGAAACAGGGCGTGGGGGCCTTCAGGCATCACGCCGCCGTCTTGCGGTAGCGGAGGAGCGCGAGCGTCAGCACGACGGCCGCGAACGCCGCCATCGCCCCGAGGCCGCCCGCGATGTCACCGAGGCCGCCGCCTTTGATCAGGACGGTCCGCAGCAGCGACACGAAGTGCCGGATCGGGTTGAACGCGGCGACCGTCTGGGCCCAGCCCGGCATCGAATCGACCGGCGTGAAGATGCCCCCGAGGAAGAAGAACGTCACGAGCACGAAGAACGTCACGAACTGCGCCTGCTGCTGGGTCTGGACGACGGTCGAGACGAGGAGCCCGAGCCCGAGCGCGGCGAAGAGGTAGACGCCCGCGCCGAGGTAGACGAGCGGCACGAAGCCGACGAACGGAATCCCGAACACGAGCCGGATCACGAGCAGCCCGACTGTCAGCTCGATCAGCCCGAGCACCCAGAACGGGGCCAGCTTGCCGACGATGAACTGGCTCTTGGTGATCGGCGTCACGTTGAGTTGCTCCAGCGCCCCGATCTCCTTCTCGCGCGCGATGTTCTGCGACGTGAGCAGGATGCCGACGATGGTGACGAGCGAGGCGAGCAGCCCGATAGCCATGTAGGCGAGGTACTTCCCCTCGGGATTATAGAGCTTCCGGGTCTGGATGCGCACGCCCGGCCGGACCGCCGCCACCCTCGTCGCGCCGAGACCCACGCGGGGGCGTGTCGCGGTAGCCTCGGCCTGGGAGAACGCGGCGAGGATCTGCCCGGCGTAGGACTGGACGACGCCCGCCGCCGCGCCGTCCTCGGCGTTGAGGATGAGCTGGACCTCGGGCGACCGGCCACGCCTCAGGTCGCGCTCGAACCCGGCGGGGATACGGAGCACCGCGTTCGCCTCGCGCGTCAGCAGCGCCTCGTCGGCGACGTCTCCCGAAGCCGTCCGCACGGAAACGTCGAACCGGCCGGACGCGGTGAAGCGCTCGACGAGCCGCTCCGCCGCCGGAGTCCCGTCGAGATCGACGAGCGCGAGGTCGGTGTGCTTGACCTCGAACGTCATCGCCTGCGCCAGGATCAGCAGTTGGAGCACGGGCGGGAGGAAGATCTGGATCAGCATGATCCGGTCGCGGAGGACTTGGAGCGTCTCCTTCCGGATGATGAAGAGGATCGTGCGCATGACAGGCCTCGGCTACTCGATCCGGTCGTTGAACGAGCGGGCGCCGGCGGCCAGCAGGATCGCGGCCATCGCGCACAGGACGAGGCACTGCTTCCATAGCACGGCCAGCCCGACGCCCTTCAGCATCACGCCCCGCGCGATGAGGATGAACCACGTGGCCGGGACGATGTTGGTCACGGGCTGGAGCCAGCCGGGCATCGACGCGATGGGGAAGATGAAGCCCGAGAGCGCGAGCGTCGGGAGCATCAGCCCGAGCAGCGCCCCCATCATGGCCGTCCGCTGGTTCGGCGCGCGGCTGGAGATGAGCACGCCGAGGGCGAGCGAGACGAGCACGTAGACGAGTGCCGCCGCGAGCAGCAGCGCGAGGCTCCCCCGCACCGGCACGCCGAACACGACGAACGCGAGGCCGAGCGCCGTCAGCGCGTTCACGAACGCGAGCACGAGGTACGGCGCCACCTTGCCGACGACGATCTGGATCGGCCGCAGCGGCGAAACGAGCAGGACTTCCATCGTGCCCGTATCCTTCTCCTTCGCGATCGAGATCGCCGTCATCAGCGCCGAGACGAGCGTGAGCACGAACGCCAGCAAACCCGGCACGAACAGGTTCTGCGAGGCCAGCGTCGGGTTGAACCGCATCCGCGTGGCGACGCGGACGACCGGAGCACCGCCGCCGTTCTCGGCCGCCCACTGCTGGACGACGGTGCGGACGTACGCCTCGCCTGTCGCGGCGTAGTTCGCGTTCGCGCCGTCGCTCATGACGAGGACCTCGGCCGTGCCGCGCTCGAACCGTCGCGCGAAGTCCGTCGGGAGCAGCAGCGCGACGTTCGCCTCGCCCGTGCGCAGGGTGGGCTCGACGGGCTGGAGACCGCTGTACACCGCGATGAGCCGGAGCGCGTGTGTCGAGGCGAGCGCCCGCGTGAGGTCCGTGCTCCGGGCGTCGCGCGAGGGGTCTACGATGACGACGCGCACGTCCTCGACATCGGTTCGGATGGCGAAGCCGAACAGGAGCACCATCGCGACCGGCATCAGCAGGAGCACGGCCAGCGTCTGCCGGTCGCGCAGGATGTGGCGCGTTTCCTTGACGACGAAGCTGCGGAACGCACTCATGCGGAAGGCGATCATGACGGCTCCGGCCTCTTGTTTTCTTCCGCTGCCTTCTGCACCTTCGCTTCCTCGGCGGGCCGCGCGAGCTGGACGAACACGCCGTCCATCGAGTCAGCGCCGAACTGGGCCTTGAGCTCGGACGGCGTCCCGAGCGCGGCGATTTTGCCCGCGACCATGATCGAGACGCGGTCGCAGTATTCAGCCTCGTCCATGTAGTGCGTCGTGACGAAAACCGTCGTGCCGCCGTGGGCGGCGGCGTAGATCATCTCCCAGAACTGCCGCCGCGTGACGGGGTCCACCCCGCCCGTCGGCTCGTCGAGGAAGACGACTTCCGGCTCGTGGAGGAGCGCGACGGAGAAGGCGAGCTTCTGCTTCCACCCGAGCGGGAGCCGCCCGACGCGCTCGCCGGCCATCCGCTCGAAGCCGAGGCGCTGGAGCATCGCCGCCATCCGGTCGGCGATCTGGCGGTCGGAGAGCCCGTAGACCCCGCCGTAGAACCGAATGTTTTCCTTGACGGTGAGGTCGTCGTAGAGCGCGAACCGCTGGCTCATGTAGCCGATCCGCCGCTTGACCTCCTCCGGCTCCGTCGCCACGTCGTGGCCGGCCGTGCGCGCCTCGCCGGACGTGGGCACGAGCAGGCCCGTCAGCATCTTGATGGCCGTCGTCTTGCCGGCACCGTTCGCGCCGAGGAAGCCGAACACCTCGCCTCGGGCGACGGAAAACGTGATGTGATCGACGGCCGTGAACTCGCCGAACGTGCGCGTGAGATCCTGTGCCCAGACCGCCGCTCGGTCCTGAGGGATGGAAGGCGTGCGGTCAGCCATCGGCGGGGGCGGCGTGCACCGCGTCGGGATCGCCCATGAGGGCGATGAACACGTCCTCAACCGACGGCATGGCAGGCTCGACGGCGACGCCGTTCCAGCCGTTCGTCTCCAGCGCCTGCCGGACGGACGCGGCCAACTGGCCGGTGTCATCGTCCATGCCGGTCACGTGGACCCACTCGCCGAACACGTCGGCGCGGGCGACGCCGTCGGTGTTGCGAAGATCGGCGAGGAGTCGGGCGCGCTCGCCCTCGGCGCGGGCGCGGACGAGCGGCGCGCCGAAGCTCCGGGCGACGGCGTCGGGCGTGTCGGGCTCGCGGAGAAACCGGCCCGTCTGCAGGAGCGCGATCCGGTCGCAACGTGCGGCCTCGTCCATGTACGCCGTCGAGACGAGTGTGGTGATGCCGCCGGCCTTGAGTTCGGCGAGCATGACCCAGAACTCGGACCGAGAGACGGCATCGACGCCCGTCGTCGGCTCATCGAGAATGAGCACGCGGGGGCGGTGGACGAGCGCGCACGAGAGGGCCAGCTTCTGCTTCATCCCGCCCGAGAGCGCGCCCGCGCGGCGGGCGGCGAACGGCTCGATCTGCGAGTAGATCGGCGCGATGAGGTCGTACTCGGCCTCGACGGTCGTCCCGAAGACGGAGGCGAAGAACTCCAGGTTCTCGCGGACCGTGAGATCGGGGTAGAGCGAGAAGCGGCCGGGCATGTAGCCCACGCGGCGGCGGATCTCGCGGTAGTCCTCCACCACGTCGAGCCCGTCGACCGTCGCCGTACCCTCGTCCGGCAGGATGACCGTGACGAGGATGCGGAAGAGCGTCGACTTGCCCGCGCCGTCCGGCCCGATCACGCCGAACAGCTCGCCGGGCTCGACGGCGAGCGAGACGCCGTCGAGCGCGACGGTGTCGTCGTAGCGCTTGACGAGGCCATCGACCGTGACGGAGGCAGGCGTAGAGGAGGTATCGTTCATCGATCCGCTGAGTCGGGCCCGGGCTCGGCGGGCGTGTCGAGGAAGCGGACTTCGCCCGGCATCCCCACTTTGAGCAAGCCCTCGGGGTTGGGCACGCGGACGTCGAAGGCGTAGACCAGCTCGGCCCGCTCGTCGCGCGTCTGGATCGGCGTCGGCGTGAACTGGGCGTCGGAGGCGATGGTGATGACCTTGCCACGGAGTGAGCGGAGCCCGCCGCTGCCGTCGTCCACGAGCACCTCGACGGGCATCCCGAGGCGGAGGCGCGCGAGTTGGTTGCCGGTCGCGTACGCGCGCAGCTTGAGCGACGAGAGGTCGGCGACGGTGTAGAGCGGGGAGCCGGTCTGGACGACCTCGCCCGGCTCGGCGATGACGGAGAGGACGGTTCCGGGCGTCGGGTTCGTGACCGCCGCGTTCGCGATGCGGTCGGCGACACCCTGAAGCTGGGCGTCGATCCCAGCCACTTGATCGTCGATGGCGGACGCCTGAGCGGCGGGCACGTCGGCCTGGGCACGGATCGTCTGCACGCGTGCGCGGGCCTGCTGGAGTTGGGCGCGAAGCTGGCGCACCGTCCCCTCGCGCTCGTTCAGTTCCCGCGCCGTCGCAGCCTCATCCTCGAAGAGTCGGCGGGTCCGCGCTAGCTCCTCTTCAGCGGTCTGAAGCTGGGCGGCGAGCGCGCCCGCTCCTGCATCGGCCTCGCCCGTCTGCGCGCGCGTGGCGGAGCCCTGCACGCGGAGCGAGCGCTGCTGCCCGAGGAGGTTCCGGCGCTGGGCGAGGAGCGCATCGCGCTGCGCCGCGAGCTGCGTGGTATCCACGAGCCCGACGATGTCTCCCTCCGCGAGGCGGTCCCCTTCGTCCACGGCGAACGAGAGGAGGCGGCCCTCGGCCTGGGCCGAAACGGTCGTCTCGGTGGCTTCGAAGTTGCCGTAGGCGTCGGCCTCGTCACCGTCGCCGCATCCGACAAGCAGGAGCGCGGCGAGAAGCGCGCCGAGAAGGAGCGGAGCGAGGTCGATCACGAGAGCAGCGCGTCGCGTAGCCATAGTCAGTCGAGCCTGAAAAGGGTATCCATCGGGAGGTCGGGATAGCGGCCTAGCGTTGAGAGGAGGCGGGCCTGGGCCTGGGCGCGCTCGATGCGGTGACGGACGGCGACGAGCCGGGCCTCGGCGAGATCGGTGAGCCGGTCGACGTAGTCGGGCGCGAGGAGGACGCCCTCGTCGAGCCGACGGCGGGCCACGCGGACGACCTCTTCGCGGAGCGAGACGGCGCGTTCGTCCTGCGGGAGCGCGCGCCGAAGCCGGTCGAGGTCGGCGCGGGCGGTCTCGGTCTGGCGGAGGAGTTGGAGGGCGAAGGCGTCGGCATCGGAGCGGGCGACGTCGGCCTGGAGCCGGGCGGCAGCGGCCTCGCGGCGGGCCTGCCCCCAGTCGAGCGGTGCCCACCGGAAGCGGAGGCCTACGAGCCCGTACTCCTTTACCTCATCGCTGAGAAAGTCGAACGGACTCGGGCGCCCGACGCCGACCTGCCCGAACACACTCACGGTCGGGCGCGTGGCGGCTTCGGCGAGCCGGGCCTCGACCTCGGCGCGCTGCTGCGTCCGTGCGAAGCGCTCGAACTCGGGAGGGCCCTCCATCTCCAGGGTGCCAGCGCTGACTGTGACCGTGCGCGCCACAGCGAGCGCGACCTCGGCGTCGAGATCGGGGAGGGCGAGCACGTCGTCCGGGCCGAGCGGGAGGCCGCTGAGGTCGGACAGCACAGCGAGCGCGGCGCGCCGGTCGGCCTCGGCTTCTTCGACCTGCTGGCGGACGCGGATCAGTTCGGCTTCGATGGCGTCCGCGTCGGCGGCGAGCGCCGCGCCCTCCTCCACTTGCTTCCGCACGAGCGCTAATCGGGCCTCCAGATCCTCGGCGGTGAGCGCGAGCGTCTCGGCCTGGGCCTGATACAGGACCGCGCCGAAGAACGACTCCATCGTCGCCTCGCGGAGGGCATAAAGGGTGACGGCCACGCCCGCGGTCTGCTCGGCGAGCCGTGCCCGCTCCAAATCCGCCTGACGTGCGAGGCGGCCTCCATCGTACACGGCCCAATCGGCCTCGATTTGGGCACGGGCCTGATCGCGCGGGGCTGAGGGCGTCGTCCCGTTGGGGAGGCTAATCGGCACGGAAGGCACGTCGCTCTGGTACGTCGCCTGGCCGGTGAGTGCGAGTTGCGGGAGCCGCTCGGTCCGCAGGGCCTCCAGCCGGAGCCGCGAGGCCCGGGCCAGAAGCTCGGGCTGGATTGCGCGCGGATCGCGCGAGACGGCTGCTGCCCGGAGCGCAGCGAGGTCCACGGTGTCAGGCCGTGCGAGCCGTTCGGATGCATCCGCATGCAACCCGGCAGGCATCGGCAGCAGCAGGAGGAGGGTAAGAATGACGGTCATCGCGGGCACCGGAGGGCGAGCCTATTACCCTTAGGGTCTATCCGAATGGTTAATGAGAAAGTAGAGAGTCGTCGCAAGAAGAAAGGCAGAGCCAGCTCAGGTCAGGGCGCGAACCCGCGGAGGAGGAAGTCAGCCAGCTCCCGGCGGCGCCACGAGGCGAGTCGGTCTCGCGCCGCCTCGTTCAGCCCGGCGGCCACTTCGAGCATGTGCGACGCCGCGTGGGGGAAAATGAGCATCGACATCAGCGCGACGAGGAGCTCCTGCGCCGTGAGGGGTCGAAGTCGCCCGGCCTCCACCTCAGCATCGATCTGGGCCTGGAGCGACGCGAAGACCTCGCCCCGAAGTCGCTCGACGGGCATGGCCTCGTGGAGCAGCGCCGAGAGCCGGGCCGGGTCGGACCGCAGCTCGCACAGGATGTAGCCTGGTAGATACGGGCTCGCCGCGAGCGCATCCATCTCGACGCCTACCGCCGCATGCAGCTTCTCGCGAAGCGGGAGATCCGAGGCGAGCGTTCCGAGCAACTGGGGAAACATCGCGCCGGCCGCCCGGAGGAATACGGCGTCCGCCAGCTTCGCCTTCGAGCGGTAGTAATAGTGAAGCAGCGCCTTGTTGACGCCGGCCTCGTCGGCGATCTCCTGGGTTCGCGCCGCCGCCACCCCGCGCCGGACGAAGACGTGGTGGGCGGCCTCCAGAATGCGGGCTTCGGTGTCGGTAGTCGGCATGGGACTCAACTTTTTACCATCGGATTAACCATGTGGTTAATCGGTAGTTTCAAGAGCGCTCATTTTTTCGCTCTGCCGCTTCGCACCCCTCCCCTTCGACTCCTCAGTCCCGCAGTCCCTGACCCATCGCAACGTCCGGGTAGTCGGTGATCAGCCCGTCCACGCCGAGCGCTTCGAGCCGCTCCATGTCGGCGCGGTCGTTGACGGTCCACGGGATCACGAGCATCCCCGCCGCGTGCGCCCGCTCCAGCACGGCGCGGTCCACGAGCCGGTAGTTCGGGCTGTAGATATCCGGGAGGAAGCCGAGCGCATCGAGCCCGGCGCGGAGATGGTCGGTCGGGCTCGGACCACCGTCTTCGGTGCACATGTCCTCGACGAGCAGCGCGAGCCGGATCGGCAGGTCCCGGCGCCGTGCCTCTTGCAACGTCCGCACGTCGAAGGACTGAAGGGTGAAGCGCTCCGCGATGCCTTCTTCCTCGACCACCTCGTAGAGCAGGCGGACGAACTCCTCCGGCGACGGATGGAGTTGCCCATCCCCCACCGGCGTCGACTTCGTCTCGGCATTGTAATAGACGGGCGGGCGGTCATGCTCGCGGGCGTAGACCTCGGCGAATTGAATCACGTCGTGCAATAACGGCTTCAGTGCCACCTGCCGCTGCTGCCGCGGAAACGTCGGGTGTCCGCGCCGTCCGCAGTCGAACCGAGCGACCTCGGCATACGGCATCGCGTAGATCCGCAGCCGCTCCGCTTCGTCCTCCCTCACCGGACGCCCGTCGGGATGCGAACAGATCACGCTCGACATCCACGGATCGTGCGAGACGACGACCTGCTCGTCCGCCGAGATCACCGTGTCGAGCTCCAGCGTCGTCACGCCGAGCGCGAGCGCGCGGCGGAAGGCGGGGAGCGTGTTCTCCGGCGCGAGGCCGCGTGCCCCCCGGTGCCCCTGCACGTCGAAGCCGGTCGGTACAGTCATCGTCCGAGTGGGATCAGGAGCCGCACGGCCGGCGGCGGGGGCGCATCGGCGAGGCCCTCCGGGCTATCGCTGCTGCCGGTCAGCCCGCTGGGGGTGATGAGCTCGCCGAGCGCGTGGACGCCGAACGCAACGCCGATGCCGAGGGCAGCCCCGACAGCGATGTCGGTCGGATAGTGCATACCGAGCCAGGGCCGGCTGATCGTGACGGTCGTTGCATAGAGCACCGCCGGTGCGATCACGTACCAGTGGGGGTACGAGATGCTCAGCGATGTCGCGATCGCGAACGACGTAGCGGCGTGGCCCGAGGGAAACGAGTACGGGTCGAACGTCTTCTGCCCCGGCTCCCTCCCGGAGCGCGGCGCGATGTCGGAGAGCGACGCGTACGGACGCGGCCGTTTGATCACATTCTTCAGCGCAAAGACGACGCCCACCGTACTCGCTTCGGTAAGCGTGAGGAGGTAGGCCGGCTTGTAGTTGTGGCCGTCGTCGAGCAGAAGGGTGCCGAGCCAGAGCGCCGGCGCGGCCGAGTAAAAGACCTTGAGCGACGACCAGTTCGCCCCGTTCATCGTCGCGGCGAAGGCCGGGCTCTCGATGTCGTAGATCGAGTGCAGGATCAGGATGTCCCGCGTCGTCGGCGGGTCCTCGGCGACGACGGTCGTGTCGATGGGGGCGTCCTGCGCCTGCACAGGACCGGCGGCCGGCGCGGCGAGCCCGACGAAAAGCAGCAGGGCGAGCGGGTACGCACGTAAGACCACGGCAGAATCGGTACGGAGAGAAAGGGGGCGCAAGGTACGCAGCACCCAACACGCAGCGGAGCAGAGCCGGGCAAAAACGAGCAGCGCCGCCGGACCGAAGCCCGGCGGCGCTGCGTGACCTTTTTCTTTTCTGTGCGAGCGGTCAGACGCCGAAGACCTCGGCCGAGGAGCCGTCCTTCTGCTCGTCGGAAAGCTCGGGCGCGTCATCGTCGTCGGCTCCGGCGGAGGGGATCATGCCGAGCTCGGTCTTCACCCGCTGCATCACGTCGGCGCGGATCTCGTCGTTCTCGCGGAGCCACTGCTTCGTCGCGTCGCGGCCCTGCCCGATGTTGTCACCGTTGTACGAGAACCACGACCCGGCCTTCTTGATGATGTCCGCGTCGACGGCCATGTCGACGAGCTCGCCGAGGGACGAGATGCCCTCGTTGTAAATGATGTCGAACTCGGCCTGCCGGAACGGCGGGGCCACCTTGTTCTTGACCACCTTCACGCGCGTCCGGTTGCCGACGATCTCGGTGCCATCCTTGACCGCGCCGATCCGGCGGATGTCCATGCGGACCGAGGCGTAGAACTTCAGCGCCCGCCCGCCTGAGGTCGTCTCCGGGCTCCCCCACGTGACGCCGATCTTCTCGCGGATCTGGTTGATGAAGATGAGGCACGTCTTCGTCCGGTTGATCGTCCCGGTGAGTTTCCGGAGCGCCTGGCTCATGAGCCGGGCCTGGAGGCCGACGTGGCTGTCGCCCATCTCCCCTTCGATCTCGGCGCGCGGCACGAGCGCCGCCACGGAGTCCACGACGACCACATCGAGCGCACCCGAGCGGATGAGCATGTCGACGATTTCGAGCGCCTGCTCGCCGGTGTCCGGCTGCGAGACGAGGAGGTTGTCGGTATCCACGCCGAGCTTCTGGGCGTACGTCGCGTCGAAGGCATTCTCGGCGTCGATGAAGGCGCAGGTGCCGCCGAGCCGCTGGGCTTCGCCGATGATCTGGGTGGCGAGCGTCGTCTTGCCCGACGACTCCGGGCCGTAGATCTCGATGACACGGCCGCGCGGGACGCCGCCGATGCCGAGGGCATGGTCGAGGGCGAGCGAGCCCGTCGGGATGGCATCGATGAGGACGGGCGGGGCGTCGCCGAGCTTCATCACCGAGCCCTTGCCGAACTGCTTCTCGATCTGTTTGAGGGCGAGGCCGAGCGCCTTCTGGCGGGCTCCGTCCTGCGTCGCGTCTGCGTCTTTAGCCATGATGGTAGTGGTGTTCCCCTGGGTTGTGAAAGCTGGTTCGTCATGATACGGGCGTTCGCTGCCAGCCCCGTGTCACACGAGTTAAGACACGAAAAAACTTGTGGTGTAACCCTGCCCCTCACCTTCTCCTGCCTTCCTTGTCTACAAACGCAGTCTCGCCCCTCGGGAGATCCTTCGCTTTGCTCAGGATGACAAACCTCTCGGGTGACGCTCCCCATCTGCTCTTACAGATTGCTGCCCAAATCGTCCCACCTTGGATTCGCCTGTTCAATCAATTCAACCTTCTTGGCACGTAGCCACCCCTTGAGTTGCTTCTCGCGCTGAAGGGCATCTCGCACCTCCCCAAACTCCTCGAAATGCACGAGCCGGTCCACGTTGTACCGTTTAGTGAACCCCGGCACCTGCTTCGCTTTGTGCTCTTGGACTCGGCGACTGAGGTCGTTCGTCATTCCGATGTAAAGGGTGCCTGAGCGGTTCGTAAGAATGTAGACCCCGTACTGCTTCATCGCCGTAGTGTCATCCTGAGCGAAGCGAAGGATCTCCGGATGAATGCCTCCGGAGGTCCGCACCAACTACGCTCCGGTCGCGATGCGATCTCGGCGGAGGAGCTGGCGGCGGAGGAGGTTCAGCGCAGCCGTCACCGAGAGCCGCTTGTTCAGCAGGCGATCGTTCGTGAGCTGAAGCCGGGCGGCGTGGGTGCCCTCCGCGTCCGCATACCCGATCCACACGGTCCCGACGGGCTTCTCGGGCGTTCCCCCGCTCGGCCCCGCGATCCCCGTCGTCGCAATCCCAAGGTCCGCGTTGAGGCGGACTCGGACGCCCTCGGCCATCTGCCGAACGACGGACTCGCTCACGGCCCCCTCGGCGGCTAGCACCGCCGCGTCTACCTCGAGGAGCTGGATCTTCGTGGTATTTCCGTAGACCACGACGCCGCCGCAGTAGTAGGCCGACGCGCCGGGAACGTTGGTGAGGCGGTGGCTGAGGAGGCCGCCCGTGCAGCTCTCCGCCGTCGCCAGCTTCAGCCCACGCTCGGCGAGCATCCGGCCGAGGGCCGCTTCGAGCGTGTCGTCGCCCTCGCCGAAGATCAGATCGCCGACGCACGCGCGGATGTGGGCCTCGAAGTCGGCGAGTCGGGCTTTGGCTTCGCCCAGATCGCGGCCGAGCGCGGTGAGTCGGAGTTTGACGACGCCGTAGCTCGGGAGGAACGCGAGGCGGAGGTCCGACCCGAGCCACCGGTCGAGGTCGCCGAGCGAATCGGCGAGGTCGGCCTCGCCCCGACCGACCGTCAGCAGGGTTTTCTGCGTCACGGCGGCCTCGCCGTTCCGAGCGACAAGGCGTAAGAGGACGGCCTCGCGCATGAGCGTCTCCATCTCGTGGGGCACGCCGGGCAGCACGACGATCACGCGCTCCGCGCCGTCCACGTCGCCCTCGAACCACAGCCCCGGCGCTGTGCCGACCGGATTGCGCAACGCTTCGAACCCGGCGGGCACCTGGGCCTGCACACGATTGCGCTCGGCCATGTGCCGCCCGCGCGCCGCGAACTTCCGCCATAACTCGTCGAAGAGATCGTCGCGAAACTCCAGCGGGCGGTCCAGTTCGTCGGCGACGGCTTTTTTCGTGATGTCATCGTGCGTGGGCCCGAGCCCGCCGGTGAGGATCACCACATCCGACTCGCCGAGCGCGCGTCGTAGCTCCTGGCGGATGTCGGCCTCGTCGTCGCCGACGACGGCTGTCCGCCGGACCACCACTCCGAGTGCGCTGAGCTGCTCGCCAAGCCACGCGACGTTCGTGTTGACGACTTGCCCGATGAGCAACTCGTCGCCGACGGTGAGGAGGATGGCGGTCATCGGATCAGCGGGGCATCAGGTGATGGAGGGGAGAGGATCGGACTAATGAACCGATCACCCGCTGATCCGATCCGACCTTGCCTCGCCCCTACCTCACGAGTGTCATGCGGCGGCTCAGGAACGCACCGGCCCCCCTCAGGCTGACCGTGTAGACGCCGCTCGGAATCCCGGCTCGTCGGAGGTCGAAGACGACCTCGTGCCGGCCGGCTGAGCGTACCCCGTCCACGAGGAGGGCCACCTCGCGGCCGAGCACGTCGTAGACGGCCAGCCGGACGGCGGCCGGCGCGGCGAGCGTGAAGGCGACGCGAGCCTGCCCGGACGCCGGGTTCGGGGCCGGGTGTTCCAGCGTGAGCCGGTGCGCCTCTGGCGATCCTTCCGCGTCCACCGTCCCGTCGTTCAGGAACCGCGCGACGAAGCCGGAGCGCGAGGCAGTTCCGCCGTCGGCGATGCCTGCGACGACGATCCGCCCGTCTGTCTGGAGCTCGACCTGATAGCCGCGGTCGGCGAGCGCATTGCCCGGCGGGTTCGGCTGGCCGATGTCGATGCGCGTGACGCCGCCCGTGCCGAACGCTGGGTCGAGCGAGCCGTCGGCGAGCACTCGCGCGAGAACGACGTCGGAGGTGCCGTCCAGGAGCGTTTCGCCTGCGAAGAGCACCTTCCCGTCGCTCTGCAGCGCCGACCCGTAGAGGCGGGTTCCCCCGAGCTCAGGGAGAAGGGAGAGCCCGTCCTCGCCAAATGTGGGGTCGGGGAGCCCGGCCGGCGTGAACCGGAAGAGCGTAACGACGGAGTTGTTGGAGCCGACGATGGTGACGGAGCCGTCCGGACCGGCCTCCATCGCTTGGGTGATCCCCGTCAGCCCGGTCGTCAGGGCGACACCGTCGCCGTCGAAGGCGGGGTCCGGCGTACCGTCTGCGAGCAGGCGCATCGCGGCCCACCCACGCTGCGGGATGAGGCGGCCGGAAAGGGTGTATCGCCCGTCGGGGAAGAGTGCGCCTGCGAAGCAGTAGATGTCCTGCCCGGGCGCGGGCGCGGGCGGGGCGATGACGACCACGCCGTCGGTGCCGAAGGCGGCGTCGCGCGTGCCGTCTTCGAGGTACTGCACGGCGTAGCAAGCGTCTATCACAGGGCCGACGAGGTCACCCCGGGTGCCACCGGCCACGATCCGCCCGTCGGGGCGGACGTCCACGGACCAGAAGGCGTCGGGCGTCCCCGCGGTGCCCGGCTCGCGGACGAGCCCGCCCGTCCCGAAGGCGGCGTCGAGCGTGCCGCTCGGGAGAAAGCGGGCCACGACGGCGTCGTCACCGATTCTGAGTTGCGATTGATCGCTGTCGCTCAGGGCCTTCGTGCCGACGGCGACGATGGCACCGGAGGGGAGCACCGCGAGGTCAATGAAGTAGTCGAGGGGGCCGCCGAGGTCCACCGTGACGACGCCGCCCGTACCGAAGGAGGCGTCGAGCGTACCGTCGGGATGGAACCGCCAGAACGCGGCGTCGCCGCCGACGTTGCCCGAGGCGACGATCTTGCCGTCGGGCTGGAAGGCGACGGCGTTGGCCTCGACGCCGGGGAAGAGCGTCACGCCGCCGGTGCCGAAGGAGGCGTCGAGCGTGCCCGGCTGGGCGAGGGCACCCGTCGTCGTGAGGGCGAGGAGCAGGAGGGGGTAGCGAACGGTGTTCATGGCGACAGGAGGGTTCGAGGAGAAAGGAGGCCGCCCGTTCAGTGGGCGGCGGAAGAGCGGGCGGCGGATCAGCGGGTGACGGTGAGCCGGCGCGCGGTGGCATAAGTGCCGGCCGTGAGCCGGGCGACGTAGAGGCCCGGTGCGAGCCTTGAAGCGTCAAAGCCCACCTCGTGTGCGCCCGCCGGGCGCGACCCGTCCACGAGCACGGCGACCTCGCGGCCGAGCAGGTCATACACGACGAGCCGCACGCGAGCGGCCTCGGCGAGGTCGTAGCTCAGCACGGACCCGCCGGTGGTGGGGTTCGGCCAGGGGGCGCGGAGGGCGGTCTCCGTGGGCACGCCCGGCAGTTCCTCTACGGGCACAGCGCCGTCGCCGTAGAAGAGGTACGCTCGCCCGGCTTGCTGCACCCCGCCCACGGTCTCGCCGTAGGCCCCGACGAGCAGCTCGCCGCGCCCGTCGCCGTCGGCGTCGGGCACGCCGGCCACCGAGCCGCCGAAGAAGCCCTCGCGCCGAGGGTTGGGCGAGACGAGCGAGCGGAGCAGCGTGCCCGTCGCGCCGGAGAAGAGGTACGCCCGACCGGCGGCCTGCACCCCGCCCACGGTCTCGCCGGTCGCCGCGACGAGCAGCTCGCCGCGGCCGTCGCCGTCGGCGTCGGGCACGCCGGCCACGGCGTAGCCGAATCGGCCCCTCACATCGGCGGGGTTGGGCGAGACGAGCGTGCGGAGCAGCGTGCCCGTCGCGCCGGAGAAGAGGTACGCCCGACCGGCGGCCTGCACCCCGCCCACGGTCTCGTCGATCGCCGCGACGAGGACGTCGTCGCGGCCGTCGCCGTCGGCGTCGGGCACGACGGCCCCGGAGCGGCCGAAGTAGCCGCTTTCCTCCGGGTTGGGCGAGGTGAGCGTGCGGACCGGCTGGGCCTGCGCACAGGGCGAAGCGAGGCCGGCGAGCAGCACGACGAGCGCGAGCCCTGGCCGGAGCGAGAGGGGGAGCAGACGGGACATGGGGTGACCTCTGAGTTGTATCTAGTGGGTTGGATCTGGCTGTGGTTTCGGGAGTGATGCAGGCTGGAGGAACCCTCGCGCCGCGAAGCGGCAGCGCCGCGTAACGGTGCCGGCGCTACCGGGGTCCTCTGCTGCGCGAGGGGGCCTGCGCGTGCGAGCGGACATCCGTGGAGCCACGAGTTCGGGGAGGAGTCCTCCGCGTCCGGTGGAGCGCGGTCGAGCGACTGCCACGTTAGGGGTCCGCACCGGTGGGCCGCGTTACCGTGTCAGGCGCAGGGGTTACCTGTAACCCCGAGGCCACGACCTGTAACGCGCGCGCTCAATGCGCCCCCACTACAAACCCCTCACGCCCCGTCGGCTGCCTCGGCGTAAGCGCTCGGCGTCGTGCCGTAGCGGGCGCGGAACGCCTTCGAGAAGTGCGAGACGCTCCGGAAGCCCACGCCGTAGGCCACCTCGCTCACGCTCCCGGAGCGCGCCGCCAGCAGCGCCGCCGCCCGCTCCAGCCGCATCCGCAGCAGCAGCGCCGACGGCGGCTCGCCGCACAGCTCGCGGAGGCGGCGGAAGAGGTGGACCCGGCTCATCGCGACGGCGTCGGCGAGCGCCTCGACCCCGAACGTCGCCTCCCCCAGATGCGCCTCGACCGCCTCGCGCACCCGCTCCAGGAACACCGCGTCGGCGGAGGCGACGGCGACGGGGGCGGCGTGGAGCGTCGCCGGTGGGGTCGGCGTCGCCACGGCTGAGGCGGCCTCCCCGCGAGCGGGGCCTTCGGTCCGGGCCAGCCGCGCGCGGAGCCGCTGCCGCCCGGCGATGAGATTCTCGACGCGGGCGACGAGCTCGGCCGGCTCGAACGGCTTCGTGAGGTAGTCGTCGGCCTGTGCGTGGAGCCCTTCGAGGCGGTCCTCAACGGCCGCCCGCGCCGTCAGCAGCACGACGGGGACGAAGTCCGTCTCGGGGTCGGCCTTGAGGGCGCGCAGCAGCGCGAGGCCGTCCATGCCCGGCATCATCACGTCGGAGAGGACGAGGTCGGGCGGGTGCGCGCGGGCTTTTCGCAGGGCCTCGGCGCCGTCGGCCGCCTCGACGACGCGGTAGCGCGCGCGGAGGTGGCGGCCGACGTAGGCGCGGATCTCGGCGTGGTCGTCGGCGATGAGGACGAGCGGGCGGTCGGCCTCTCGCTCGGCCGCCTCGTGGGCTACCTCCTCGGCCACCGCGGCGAGGTCGGCGTCGAACGCGAGGCCGTCGCCCTGCACGCGGAGCGCGAGGAGCTCCGGTGCCGAATCCGGCGCCCGTCGGGAACCGCCGGAATCGGGTTCGAGCATGTCCGCCGCCGCCCGCGCCTCCGTCCGGTTCTCGGGCTCCGCCAGGCCCGCCGGGGGCCCTGTGCCGGCGGTCGCCGCCAGCGGGAGCAGGAGCGTGAACACGCTCCCGAACCCGACCGCGCTCTCGACCTCGACCACCCCTCCGTGCAGCTCGGCCAACTCCTTCGCCAGCGCCAGCCCGATCCCCGTCCCGACGCCTCCTGCCTCGTCCACGCGGTAGAACCGCTCGAAGACGTGGAGCAGCGCCTCCTCGGGGATGCCGGGGCCGCTGTCGCGGACGGCCACGGCGGCGTGCGCCCGCCCGTCGCGCTCGGCCTGCCCCAGCCGAAGCTCGACGGCCCCGCCGGGCGGGGTGAACTTGAAGGCGTTCGAGAGGAGGTTCGCCAGCACCTTCTCGACGGCGTCGGCATCGAACGCGGCGTCGAGCGGGGCGTCGGCCCCGGCGATGCGGAACGTGACGCCGCGCCGCTCGGCCAGCCCGCCGAACGCCTCGCCGACCTCGCGGACGAGGCGGGCGAGGTCGCCGGGGCGGGGGTCGAGCCGCATCGCGCCGTCCTCCAGCTTGGCCGCGTCGAGGAGCTGGTTGATGAGGCGGAGGAGCCGGCGGGCGTTGTGGCGGGCGACGTCGAGGATCGAGGCCGCCTCCTCGCGGCTCGTCTCCCAATCCGCTCCGGCGGCGCCGGAGCGCCGGAGCCGCGCGCGGAGGTCGTCGAGGGGGCCGAGGATGAGCGTGAGCGGGGTGCGGAACTCGTGGGAGACGTTGGCGAAGAAGTCCCGCCGCCGCCGGTCCACGTCCTGGAGCCGGCCGTTCGCCTCCGTCAGCGCCTCCGTCTGCCGGGTGAGGGCGCGGGTCTGCTCGGTGACCTCCGCGCGGAGCTGCGCGTTGTGCGCGCGGACCTGCGCCGTGCGCCAGCGGTAGCCGCCCCAGACGAGCCCGGCCACGGCAAACACGCCGACGAGCCGCGCCCACGCCGTCTGCCACCACGCCGGCAAAACGACGAGACGGATCGAGGCACCCTCCTCGTTCCAGACGCCGTCGCTGCTGGCTGCCTTCACGCGGAAGGTGTACGTGCCGGGGTCGAGGTTCGTGTACGTCGCTGTCCTCTCCGTCCCGGCCTCCACCCAGGCATCGTGGAAGCCGTCGAGGCGGTAGGCGTAGCGGTTCCGCGCGGGGTTCTGGAAGTGGAGCGCGACGAACTCGAACGTCACCGTCCGCTCCGACGGCCGGAGCCGGACGTCCTCGGCCTCCTCGATGGGCGCGCGGAGCGGCCCGTCGGCGCTCACGGCGACGGGGCGGTTGGCGATGCGGAGGCCCGTGAGCGCGACGGCCGGCGGGTGCGGATTGCGCGTGATGCGGGCGGGGAAGAAGGCGTTGAACCCGTTGATCCCGCCGAAGAACAGCTCGCCCGTGCGCGGGCTGCGGTAGTAGGATCCCAGGATGAACTCGCGCGCCTGCACGCCCACGTCCGTCCCGTAGTTGGTGAACGTGCGGCGCTCGGGAGCCTGTCCTGAGCTTGCCGAAGGGTCGAACTCGGAGAGCCCGTTGTTCGTGCTCAGCCAGAGGTGGCCCCGCTCGTCTTCGAGGATGCCGTGGACGGTGGCGCTGGGGAGCCCATCGCGCACGGTGAAGGTTGTCGCCCGTCCTGTCCGGGTGTCGAACCGGTCGAGCCCGCCCGCCGTGCCGACCCACAGCACACCCGGCTCGCGCGTGCGCTCGTGGACGGTGGAGACGTACTCCGAGCTGAGGCTGCTCTCATCGTGGGGGTCGTGACTGTAGGTCAGGACCCTGCCGCTGGCCCGGTCGAGGCGTTTGAGTCCGTCGTTGGTAGCGACCCAGAAGGCCCCCGAGGCATCTTCGAGCAGGTCGGTGACCTCGCCTTGCCAGGCGGGGCCGAGCGGGACGCGCACGAACGCCGTCCCGCTCGCATTCAGGTGGCTCAGGCCACTCGACCCCCCCGCCCAGAGGGTGCCCGCCCGGTCCTCGTGGAAGGCGCAGACGGTACCCGGCCCGAAGGCGGGGTCACCGAAGTGCGTGAAGCGGCCGGTGGGCCCGTGGGCTTCGCCCTCCTCCGCGAGGTTCAGCCGGCCCACCCCCCCCACTCCAGTCCCCAGCCACAGGATGCCGGCCCGGTCTACGTAGACCCCACAAGCGGCGACCTCCACGCTGGAGGGGTCGCTCGGGTCGTGGCGGTAGGAGGTGTAGGTGCCCGTGGCCCGGTCGAGCCGAGCCAGCCCGCCGCTCACTGCGATCCAGAGCCGGCCCTCCGGATCCTCGACCAGCGACGTAACCAGAGAAACGTTGCTCCACAGGCGGTCTCCGTCCTCCTGCACTCGCCGCTCGTGTATGAACGCGGCCCCTGCCGGGTCGAACCGATCCACGCCGTTGAGGTAGGTAAACCTGAGTCGCGGGTTGAGAAACGCCCTCACGAGCACGCCAACGCCGATGAAGCCGCTCCCTTAACTCCGAGTCATCCCCGACCCCGATCCCCGCCTTCGCGGGGATGACGGGTTTTTGTGTTAGGGTGGAATGATCGAGCAGAAAAGCTGTTTTTCAACCCGCGACTGACGTTAGGTAACCCAAGTTGTGTGCTACATGAGGCCGTCGAGGCTGAGGGTGAGCAGGAACAGGAACACCTTCGTCTCGAAGCCCCGCGCCGTCACCGCGTGGATCGACTTCGGCAGCCGACTCTCGATCCCGCTGAAGGCCGTC
>JBBSMX010000024.1:0-39174 GCA_038232935.1 Rhodothermales bacterium
CGGCGGTACTTGGCCGGACAGACGATGTGGTAGAGCAGGATCGAGACATTATGACTCTTGTGGACGTAGCGGCTCATGCGAGACGATAGTGCCCGCCGCTTTACGAAGCAAGCTTCGGGGTATCAGACCCCCTCAGAATGATAACACACATAGTATGTTCAAACAACTTCTCCACTTCAATCGTCCGCTGCGTTACAACACAAATCCTAGCTGTTGGGCTTGTACGGGGTCACGCGCAGTAAACTCAGAATAGTAAATCTTTGTAGCGTCGCTGTCGAAGTGAAATAAAACAGCTCCGGCTGCACATAAGCAACCGGAGCCGTCGTATGGGTTCACAGGGCGAAGAGGTCGCGCCTCAGCCGATGCGTCCGGCCGCGAGAGGCAGCTCCTGCGCTCACCTGCCCCGCCGCGTCACGTCCCGAGCCAATAGGTGGCCTTGACGAGGAAGATGTTCTGCACGTCCTCGCGGAAGATGGCCCCGAAATCTCTCCCGAAGTCGAAGTCGCCGTAGTTCTCGAACCCATCGCGCTGCTGCTGCCAGACGAAGAAAAGCGCAGAGCCGGGGCGGTATTCCCAGCGCACGACGGCGCTGCCCCGGAGCGAGCGGAAGTTGAAGTCGGGGCTCTCGAACGTGAACGCCTCGCCTCCGTCGCCGGGCGTCACGACGAATGTGTTGCCGTCCGCGGTGATGGTCCCCTTGTCCACACCGTACACGTCGAAGTCGTACGTACCGGGCGTGCGGAACTCCTTGAAGCCGGCGTAGCGGCCGGCGGTGACGAACGGCCGGGCGTAGAGCTGGAGCGAGAGGTCCGGCGTGAACGTCCAGTTCGCCCGGAGGCCGACGGAGAACGAGGTCTGCTCGATGTCGCCGAACACGTAGCGCGTGCCGAACGTCGCGGCGGCAGCCGGGTCGTCCACACGCGTGAGGTACTGGTCCGTATCGAGTTCGTTGGAGACTTCCGGGCTGATCGTCACCTCGAACGAGCTGCCGGGACGAATCGTGACGTCGGTGCCGAAGCTGAGGTCATACTCGGGGTTGTCGACGAACTCGGTGCGGAGGAAGGCATACGCACTGCCGGAGACGGCTTTTCGCTCGTCGCTGTAGATCCACGGGTTGACCCCGATGTCCGCCGGGCGGCGCGCAACGGGGCCGCCGCGCGTGAGCCGGTCGTTGTAGACGGAGGCCGGCGCGCCTCCCACGTAGAGCCCACCGCCCCAGAGGTTGCGGAGTTGAATGTTCGAGTTGAAGTTGATAGTGCGGTTGATGACCTGCCCGTCGCCGTTCATCGACATGCTCCAGTTGACGTTCCCGCCCCACCGCCGCAGCCAGTCCACGCCGGGCTCGTTTTCGTTGTAGATGGCGATGCCAGAGAGCGCGTAGGCGTCGGAGCGAAATTGGAAGCCGAGGTCATTCACGTCGAAGCCGGCGCTGACGAGGTTGGTCGTGAGCGAGCCGATGAGCTTGCCGCTCGTCTTCGCCACAGAGAACTCGCCGTAGGTCCCGTTCAGGCTCGTGCGCGACGGATCGAGGCGGAGGTGCTCGGCGTCCGGCCGCTGGAAGTAGCGCTGCGGTGCCCGCTGGAGGCGCTCGATCACTTCCGCCGAGCCCCCTACGTAGCTCCCGGCGACGACCCCGCTCACCGCCCAGCTCCGATTCCCCCACGCGTGCTCGAAGTCGAGCCCGCCGACGTACGCCTCGCTGGGCGTAATCCCTTCGAACACCGACTGGCTCATGCTCCGGTTCGTCGCTGTGAAGAGTCCGCCGACGACCGAGTTTCCGCCCCGAAAGTCCCGCTTGAACCGCCCGACCGCGTAGTTCGTTAGCGGCTCGACGGCGGCGCGCTGCTGCTCCCCGTTCGTGCCGATGTAGCGGGCCGTCTCCTCCGTTGTGACCGCGTCGAGCACGCCCACCGACCACCCTCCAACCTTCCCGCTCACCTTTGCCGCCGTCGCAATCGTCGTCTGATCCGGTGCATCCACGTACACGTACTCGTCGCCGCCGAGCCCGCGCTGCGGACTCCGCCCGATGCGCCGCGAATAGAAGAAGGTGGGCCGATAACTCGCATTGAACGCCCGCGTCCGCCCGAACTCGAACACGTCAACGCCCTCGACGAAGAACGGCCGCCGCTCCTCGAAGAAGGTTTCGAAGGCGGAGAGGTTGACGACGGCGGGGTCGGCCTCGACCTGCCCGAAGTCCGGGTTGATCGTCGCCGCAAGCGTGAGGTTCGAGGCCAAGCCGTACTTCACGTCGGCCCCAGCCGAGCCGGCCATGTCGTTCGAGTTGTAGAACGGATCGTCGCTGTCGCCGGGCTCCCGCGTGAGCCGTGTAGCGACGTAGGGTTGCACCTCCAGCCGACGCGGGGAAACCAGTCCCGAGAGCCCCGCGAGCTTGCCGAACCGCGAGACAACGCCGTCCACGTCCGGCAGGATCGGAGCCCAGAATGATTTCTCGTCGTGGCGGGCGATGTCGCGCTGGAACTCGATCCCCCACTGCTGCGGTCCGTCACCGGTCTGAAAGCGGAGCTGGGAGAGCGGGATGCGGAACTCAGCCGTCCACCCTTCCGCGCTCGGAGCGACAGCCACGTCCCACACGGCATCCCAGCTGAAGTCCTCGTCCGTGTCGTTGTAGATGAGGAAGTCGTACTTGACCCCGGCCGCGTTCACGCCGAACACGAAGGCCGTCCGGCCGTCGCCGTAGGAATCGATCGCTACGAGGACTTTGTCGCTAAGGCTCCAGTCGTCCCGTCGCGCCAGGCGGCGCACGATCTCGTCCGGCGCGTCGTCGTGGCAGCGGAAGCCGACGTAGAGGGCCTCGTCGTCGTAGAGCACGTACGACTCCGTACGCTGCGTCGAGGGGGCTCCGGGGTCTGGCCGCAGTTGCGTGAAGCCCGTCGCCACCTCCGCCTTCATCCATGCGGCCTCGTCGAGCGTTCCGTCCAGCGTGGGACGGGCGGCAGACTCGACCCGCACAGCGCGAACCTGGAGCTCTGCCCCTTTTTTATCATCGTCGTCGAATCGCGGCGCCGTGACCGACGCCAGGCTCAGGACGAGGGTGGCGAGGAAGAATACGGTGGTAGGCATGAGATCGGAGGTCGTGCCACGATACCGCGCGGGCATAGCTCACCCGGCGTGGCCCGCGGGCCGTTGAATGGGGGTGTCAAGCGACGGTCGAGCGGCCGTCAGTTCCTGTCGGGGCAGTCCTCGTTTCCCGAGTGATCGCGTTTCGCTCGAATCTCGCAACGTGCTCGTTTCAGCTCGCGCTCGGCCTTTTGAAGCGCCGACCGGGCAGCGCGAAGCTCTGCGCGCGCGTTGCGGAAGTCGGAGTCTGTCCACTCCGAGCGCTCCGCGTCCATCTCTTCCATCTCCTCCTTGACGTCGGCCAGTTCGTCGCGGATGTCATCCAGTGCCTCTTCGATGTCTTCCTCGGCCTCGGCCCACGCCTCTTCGTCCTGATAGGCGAGTTCCATCTCCGCCTCTGCCAGGGCAGCATCGACCTCGGCCCGCACCTCTTCCCAATCGACCTCGTTCATGGCGCGCGCGATCTCGCCCTCGAAGTCGATCTCGGCCATCGCGCGGCCGGCCTCAGCCATCGCCTGCTCCATCACCGGGCCGATGCCGGCCAACGCCTGACCGACGATGCCAAGCGAAGCGCCTAGGGCTTCACCGTCGTAGTCGTAGTCATAATCATAGTCATAATCATAATCGTAGTCATAATCCACGCTGCGCTCATGCTCTCGGTCACGGTCTATCCGGCTACCGAGCGAACCCGACGTGCGCCGGAGCTTGATGCTGCCGTTGAGCACCTTGAGGTTGAGGTCACGACCGCCGGACCCGATCTGCCCCTCCGCCTCGCTGCCTACGTGCCCGTTCCGCTCGATGCGGAGCGGAAAGTCGGACTTGATGCTCCCGGTCTGTGCTCGGGCGCGGACATTCGCGTTCAGCGAGGCGGGCACTTCGAGCGTAATGCTTCCGTTCGTCGTTTCGAACGCCATCTCGCCCTGCCATTCCGCACGGCCCATACGAGCGCTGATGCTGCCGTTCGTGGTGTTGGCTCGGACAAGCCCGGCGGCCTCCGCCGTGATGCTCCCGTTGACAGTCCTGGCCGTCACGTCACCGCGCCGCGAGGAGGTCTCGATACTTCCGTTGACCGTGTGAGCGTCTACATCGGCGCCGAGGGCGTCCGTTTTGATGCTCCCATTGACGGTGCGCCCCACGAAGCGCACGTTCTCCGGCAGCACGACGTCGAACTCCACCTGCACGTCGTTATCGCGGATGTTGCCCTGCGCGCCCTGGCCGGGTCCACATTCGTCCCGCTGCCCCGGATAGACGGCGCAGAGCACGACGCCGTTGGCGAACTCCTTGACGGCGATCCGCACGTCGCCCTCCTGCCCCCGGCGCGACTTCTTCTCCGCCTCCACGCGGACTCGGTCTCCCGAGCCGGTGCGAGCGCGGATCGTCCCGTTCACTCCGTACACCTCGACGAACCCGCCGGCCCCTACTCGGCCCTCCCAGCTAAACGTGTCGTCGCTGGGGCGAATCGGCTTTACTGCGACCAACGGCCGGATCATGGGCTTAGCATAAACGGGCACTTCCGCGACAGCGAGGGCTTCCGACTCGCCTGGGACGGGCTGAAACGCGGCGAGCGGAACCGCCATCGCCAGCGTCACAATCCCGACCGTCGCTAAACCGGTGCGGCTCGCGGCTCTTCTATTTTGAGCAGGATTCAAGATCGAAAGGACGCGGCCTTCGAGGTTGGATCGCCGCGCCATCGGAGCCGTCGCCGCCAGCGCCAGCGGCTCCCGGCGGAAGCGACGCGCGATCTGCACGAGGTGCTGCGCGTAGTCCGAGGCCCGCGCGCCGTGGTTCAGCACGTAGTCGTCGCAGGCGTGCTCCCGCTCGACCATGAACCGACGGTAGGCGAGCCACGCCAGCGGGTTGAACCAGTGAAGCGCGAGGCTCCCTTGGGCGAGACTCTGCGTCAAGCAGTCCCGGCGCATGATGTGCGCCAGTTCGTGCGTCAGCACGACCTCCCGCCGCTCCTCATCCCACTCGTCAGCCTCGGGGGGCAGCACGACGACGGGGTCGAAGACGCCACCGGCTATGGGGATCGTGAGTCGGTCGCTGCGGAGCAACCGCACCGGACGGTCCAGGTCCATCCCGAACGCGATGCGTTCTTTCAGGTCCAGCCAGTCGAGGTCGTACACGGGCTCCGCGTGCTGCACGAGCCGCCACGCCCCGAGTACGGCAAAAAACCACCGCGTGGCAATCACGGCCGCGCCGACGGCCCAGACGAGCAGGAGCCACACCCGCCAATCGCGCATTGGCCCCGGCAGGGACGTCGCGCTCATTCCCACCACGGGTGCAACAGCATGGATGCCCTCCGCGTGGCGCTCGATGACGAACGCATACGCTTCGCCACGGTGAATGTGGTCATGGTGCATGCGGACCTGCACCTCGCGATCGGCGCGCAGCGAGGGCGGGATCGGAGCCACGGGTGCGAGGGGCGCCCGTGGAACGATCGGGGCGACTGGAGTTATCAGCACGGGTGGTGCGGGAGGGACCGGCGGAGCCAGGGGAGCTACGGCCGGACCGGGGAGCACAGGCACCTGCCACCCAGGGACGACGACGAAGAGCATGGGGAGCAGCAACGCCGCGCCCAGCGCAAACGTCCACACCGCGTGCCGCGTCGCTGCCGACGCTCGGCGCAGAAATCCAATGACGAGAAAGGCGAGGAGGAAAAGGAGCGTGCCTTTCACAGCGACCGCCAAGAGCAGCGCGGCACCGTCGGAGAGGCTGAAGTAGGGTAACGGGTTCATACTATCTGCCCTCTTTTCGTGCTTGCTCGATGAGCGTGGCGAGGCGGTTCAGTTCGTTATCCGAGAGGTTGCTCCCTGCCACGTCCAGCAACGCGGCCACGGCCTGCTCGGCGGAGTCGTCGAAGAAGGTGCGGACGACGTGGCGGAGCGCGGTGCGCCGCGCCTTCTCCGGCGCGACGGTGGGCTGGTAGACGTAGCGCGGCCCGTCCTTCGTGTGCGTGAGGTGCCCCTTCTCTTCGAGGATGCGGAGCATGGCCCGGACGGCCGAGTAGCTCGGCGGGTTCGGTAGCCCGTCCATCACTTCGGCAGCGGTGGCTTCACCGTGCCGGTAGACGAGGTCCATGATCTGCCGTTCGCGACGGCTGAGGGTGGGAGGAGGCATGGGGGCGAGGAATGAGTTATGAGGCGCTACGAGCCGTTGGAGGCGGAGTTACACCCCGTGCTAAATTTTTAACACCACTAAAATAGTCGCTCCCTTTCGCTGCGTCAACCCGAAGTGCTAATTTTATAGCACACCTTCTCTCCCCTAAGCTAGCCCCTCCTCTTTTCTCATCGAAGCCCGGTGCGCCAATCGGGCTCGTCCACGCTGCAAGCAGGCCCGCTGCCTCTCCAGGACGGGGAAGCCCGCGACGCCGGAATCCAAGACGACGGAATCCGCCATCGACGACGTGGGCAGTGCCGCCCGTGTAGCACCGCCTGCGTTCGCCGAAGCAGAGGTTCGACTATTCTTTCGAGCCCCGCATCATTTCGAAGACCTGCAGCACGCCCTCCCGAGGCATCTTAATGAAGTCGTTGAACTGTCCGCCCGAGGCGAGGATCTCACCGCCGTCGAGCGCGATGCATTCGCCGGTGAGGTAGGTCGACCCGTCGGAGAGCAGGAAGACGGCGAGGTCCGAAAGCTCCTCGGGCTCCCCGAAGCGCTGGAGCGGAACGCGCTGCTTCATGTTGTTCGCCATCTCCTCGTCGGGGACGAGCCGGCTCCACGCACCTTCGGTCGGGAAGGGGCCGGGCGCGATGCAGTTGAGGCGGATGTTGTACGTTCCCCACTCGGCTGCGAGCGACTTCGTCATCGCCACGATGCCGGCTTTGGAGACGGCGCTCGGGAGGACGAACGCGCTGCCGGTGTCGGCATAGGTGGTGGCAATCGAGAGGACCACGCCCGGTGTGCCGCGCTCGATCCAGCGCTGCCCGCACCACTGCGTGCAATAGAACGAGCCGTAGAGGTTCGTCTTGACGATGGCATCGAAGCCGTTCGGACTGACGTCGGCGGCGGCGGAGAGGAAGTTGGCGGCGGCGTTGTTGAGCAGCCGCGTCACCGGCCCCTGCCGCTCCTCGGCCTCCTCAAAAAAGGCGACCACGCTGTCGTGCTCGCGGACGTTGCACGAGAGGCCTTCGGCCTCGCCCCCCGCTTCGCGGATGTCCGCGACGGTCGCCTCGAGCGGCTCAGGGCGGCGGCCGCAGATCGTGACCTTCGCGCCGAGCGATGCGCACCGCATCGCCATCTCGCGGCCGAGCCCGGTCCCGCCGCCGGTGACGACGAGGTGCTCGCCGGATAAGAGGTCGTCTCGGTAAATGTTTGCCATTGCAGGAGGAGGTGAGATGGGATCGGGTTCGGTGCTAAAGTACAGCCCATACAACGAGCGAGGGGCAGATCCGAAGACCCACCCCTCGCCTTCCGTGCCTGTCAGCCAACGACTCGTTCGGCTTCGAGGCTCGTCACTTCACCTTCGGCTCGGTCGGGTAAACTGACGCGCCGTAGGCCTGCCCTTCGCCCTGCGGGAGCGGCCCGCCGTCGCCGGCCGGAGCGCCATCGCCCGCCGCCGCTTCGAGCGTGTGGACCGCGTTCTTCATGTACTCCTCGAGTGTGAAGGAATCGACCTGAATGGCATCCAAGCGAGCGGCCTGGGCGCGGGCGAGGGTCTCAGCTTCTTCGTGGGTGATGATGCCTTTCTCCGCCGCCATCTGCACGAGCTCCTTACCACGGATGCGCGGGAGCTGCCGGGCCTTGATCGCCTCTTTCATCTTCCGCTCCACGGGTTCCGCCGCGTGGACGAGCCGGAGCGCGTGCTCCAGCCGACCGAGCGCGTCGTTCGGATCGTCGGAAACGAACAGGCCTTCGGTGTGGCGGTCGCGCTGCGGGCCGGGCACTTGCATGGCCTGCGCCACCTGGTGGCTGAGGCGATCGCTCGGACCCGTCGAGAGCGGGTTGGTCCGGCTCCAGAGGGCGACGGGGCCGCGGAGGACGGCGCCGAGGACCGGCACGTCGAGATTCTCGTAGAGCCCGTCGAAGGCGTGCTGGATCTGGAGGAGGCCGTATTCCATCGCCCAGCGCATGAACGGCTCGTCCTCTTTCAGACGGCCCTCGTTCTCAAAGCGGGCGAGGACGGCGTTGCCGAGGTACATCCACGAGAGGATGTCGGCGAACCGGCCCGTGATCTTCTCCTTCCGCTTGAGGTCGCCGCCGAGCGAGCCCATCGCAACGTCGGCGAGGAAGGCAAAGGACGCGCTGGTCCACGCGAGCTTGCGGTAGTACTCGGCGGCCGGGCCGCTCACCGGCGCCTTGGCGAGGTAGCCCCGCGAGAGCGACAGGTAAAGCGCGCGGATATTGTTGCGGCCGATGTGGGCGAGGTGCCCCCAGAAGGCCCGGTCGAAGCTGTTCAGGTCGTCGTTCTCGAGAGCTTCGATCTCTTTGAGCGCGTACGGGTGGCAGCGGATCGCGCCCTGCCCGAACACCATTAGCGTCCGCGTGAGGATGTTGGCCCCCTCGACCGTGATGGACACCGGGACGCCGATGTAGCCCGAGGCGAGCGTGTTGCGCGGCCCCTGCGAGATCGCGTTGCCGCCGAGGATATCCATTCCGTCGTTGATGGCCTTACGGAACAGCTCGGTCGTGTTGTACTTCATGATCGCCGTGACGACAGCCGGCTTCGCACCTTTGTCGAGCCCGCCGTTCGTGTAGCGGCGCGCGGCCTCCATGAGGTAGGTGTAGCCGCCGATGCGGGCGAGCGGCTCTTCGATCCCCTCGAACTTCCCGATGGGCAGGCCGAACTGTTGGCGGATCGCGGCGTGCGCGCTTGCGACACGGTATACGTGCTTCGCGCCGCCCGTCGCGGAAGCGGGAAGCGAGATGCCGCGCCCAGCGGCGAGGCTCTCCATCAGCATCCGCCAGCCTATGCCGGCTCCTGCTGCCCCACCGATCACGGCGTCTTCGAGCGGGAGCACAACGTCGTGGCCCTCCGTCGGGCAGTTGTAGAACGGGACGCCCATCGGGTCGTGCCGCTGTCCGAGTTCGACGCCCTTGGTGTCGGTCGGAATGAGGGCGCAAGTGATGCCGAGGTGCTTGCCCTTGCCGAGCAGGTTCTCGGGGTCTTCGAGCTTGAACGCGAGACCGAGCACGGTCGCGACCGCCGCGAGCGTGATGTACCGCTTCTGCCAGTTGAGGCGAACGTAGAGCTTCCCGTCGTCGCCGCGGAAGACGACGCCGTTGGACGTAATCCCGCCCGCATCGCTGCCGGCCTGCGGCTCGGTGAGCGCGAACGCCGGGAGATCCTCACCCGTCGCGAGACGCGGGAGGTAGTGGTCCTTCTGCGCTTGCGTCCCGTAGTGGATGAGCAACTCGGCCGGGCCGAGCGAGTTCGGCACCATCACCGTGATGCCGAGCACTTGGCTCCGGGACGACAGCTTCGCCACGACGGCCGAGTTCGCCGACGCGCTGAAGCCCAACCCGCCGTAGGCCTCGGGGATGATGAGGCCGAAGAACTTCTCCTTCCGGAGCAACGCCCACACCTCCTCGGGCAGATCTTTCTGCTGTTGAACCTCCCAATCATTGGTCATGGCGCATACCTCCTCGACCGGCCCGTCGAGGAACGCCTGCTCCTCGCTCGTGAGGCCGGGATACGCTTCGCGGAGGAGCTGTTTGAAGTCGGGCTTGCCGGAGAACAGCTCACCGTCCACCCAGACCGTGCCGGCCTCGATCGCGGTCTTCTCCGTCTCGGAGATCTGAGGGAGGAAGCCGAGCGCTTTCATCCCCTGCATGACGCCTTTGGACAGGGTGTTGCGGCGAATGGGCGGCACGCCGAAGAGGGCGGCAACGGTGCCGGCACCGAGAAGGGCTGTGCGGAGCTTCATGGGAGTTCGGATTAGTTGGGCGAGTGCGAGAGGCAGCGCGGGTTTACAGCGTTAACCAACTCGTTCAAAAGAGACGCCTCGGGAGACCTTCGGAATCCGGAAGCGCGTCGGTGACGATAGGTTAACAGTGTAAACCATTTTAAGATCCGCGCAAGGCTCAAGAAGTATCGCCGGGCCGAGCCCACAACTGTAGAGGCCCGGCCACGAAGGTGTTTGCTGCCGGGCCTCTCGCGGAATCGCAGCTGAGCGCACTCGGCGCGGCATCTCCTACCGTACCCCGCGCGCCCTATCGAACGCGTGCCGGACGGCATCCTTCACATCATTCCAGATGTGGGAGTCCGACATCGGATAGCCGTGGCGGCGGTAGTAGAGCTGGCGGAGATCGGATTCGGAGGCGGCATAGTCCCGCTCGTCGAACCGCTCGTCGTACGCCATGTCGTAGCCAAACCGGTAGGCGGGATCGTAGTCGCCGTAGTGCCGATCAAGATCGCCGAACGTCGAGTCATAGTGACGCCGGAAATCGTCTTCGTAGTCGGCGTACTCAGCGTTCCGGCCTTCTCTAGCGGGTCCTTCGCCGACAGGCTTGCGCGCTGGAGGTGCGGCCAGATGCGCTCCGTCGATGGGCGCCCGGACCTCGCGCCGACGGACGCGCCGGTCGTACTCCGCACGCGGTCGGATGCCTTCTCCCACCACCTGCGCCAGCGCATCGACGTACACGACGCCGTCGGCGATGCGGATGTCGGAGGCCGGGTAGGCAACGCCATCGTCGAGCACGATGGTATCTACCATCTCAGTCTCGGTGTCGATCACCATATTTTCGACGCGGCCAAGCGGGTTGCCGGCCTGATCCACGGCGTCCCAGCCTCGGATGTCTTGGTCACTGTCGGCGAGGTGCCACTCGTCGGAGTCGGAGAGATATACGTGTGCCATGATAGGAGAGGATTTGAAGTGAGACGGGAGACAGGGAACCGGCGGCTAGCGTTGGGACACGGAGTCCGCACGAGCCATGACGACACGGTCGGCGCGCACGTAAAGACCGCCGCGCATCAGACGGTCACGATCTGCCCGAGGGACCTGGGAGATGCCACGCGCCGTGCTGTCGAAGCGCGCGACCGTGCCCATCACATCGACGGTGTCGCCTGCTTTTAGGCGGGCCGCGTCCACCTCATTTCGGAGCACGAGCACGGAACGCTGTCCCGGCGTAGCCTGCGCGGTCTGGTCGATGAAGAAGGCGGAATCCCCGGCAGCAGATGCTACGCGCACATTCCGGAGGTTTACGTCCCGGCCGACACGCGGCGAAACCGCCGTCGTATCCCTCAGCATCGCGAGTTCTGTAATCGGCTCCGCCATCGGCCGCGAGTCGACGCCACCGGGATTGCGTTGGGCGACGAGGGTTGTATCGGCCCCGCCACTTGCCACGTCGCGCGTGTCGTCGTTGAGGGCAAAAACCAATACGCCGATGCCGACGACGGCCAGGAGACCGAGGAGCCACGTCCACCACGGAACGCCGCCGCCGGTCGTGTTGCGTTCGACAGGAATGTTAGCCATGATAACCTCCAGATGTGCGTAATGAGGGAGACCTGCTGCAGCAGTGAGAAGCGAGGCAGAAGGGGATTGGAGCTATCTAACCTCTTTCTGTGGAGAACGGTTCTGATCCGATTCGGCACTCCACAAAAAAGGGCAGCCCCTTATGGACCTGCCCCGGTAAAAGTGGTCGTGGTCTTAGCGTTGGAGGTTCTCGAACACACTCGCCGCGTTCGGACCCTACCTAAAAAGGCCCGGCAACGAATGCGTTCGTTGCCGGGCCTCTCACTGTTCGCAGTCGAGCTGCTTTAGAAGGCGCGTTTCACGCTGTTGTACGCGTGACGGACGGCGTCCTTCGTCTCGTCCCACAGGCCTTCGTCGTGGCGATTGACGTAATCCCTATGGAGGTCCGACTCGACCTCGTTGTAGTCTCGGCCGCGGTAGCGCGTGTCGTTTGCCATGTCGTAGCCATAGCGGTAGGCCGGCTCGTAGGTGTCGTAGTCGTAGTCCGTCGATGCGTAGGCCGTGTCGTAGTGCTCGCGGAACTTCGGTGCGAAGGTCTCCCACTCGACACCACTCGCGACCGCCTCTTGGCCTGCGGTCTCTTCGACTTCGACGCGTGTCTTCCGCACTTCGCCGCCCACTTTCTCTTCGCGGTAGTCGACGTCCTTGCCGACCGCCACTTCGCCCGTCACGCGGGTCTCCTTCTCGACGACGGCCTCTTCGGCACGCTCGGTGATCTCGACTTCGTCTTCGGTGAAGGCGTCGGCGAGGTCCTCGGCGGTCGCTTCGCGATCGACTGCGCGGCGGTCTACGTCGATGTGCTCTTCGCGGAGGCGGAGGGTCTCCTCCACCATGTCGGTGTCCACATACTTGTGGACGCGGACGCCGCCGCGAACGACTTCGCGCTTGCCGATCTTCAGTTTCTCCTCGATCTCCTTCATCCGCGCGACACCTTCGTCGGCGAAGCGCTCGCGCTCCTCGCGGATTTCCGTATCGCTGTACGGCTCGGCCTCTTCGTAGCGCTCGAAACCTTCCTCGCGGTAGGAGGCAGCACGCTGCTCGTAGGGCACCGCGTTGTGCCGCGCCATGATATCGGCAGCGACTTGAGCGTCCTGGTCGTGTACACGAGCGATGACGAGCACGCCGCCCCGACGGACCGCTTCGGCGTAGAAGTCCGCTTCGTCGTCGGGGATGCCGTAGCCCTGGAGGGCGTCCGGTGTGGCCCCTTCCTTCGGGTCCACGTCGTAGTCGCCGAGCCCCCCGTCTTCGTAGGTCGTCGAGCGAAGATGGTCTTCGCCGAAGCCCTTCGCTTCCAGTTGCTCGACCACTTTCCGAGCGGTGGCACGGTCGTCGTAGAGTCCAACAATTGTCTTAGCCATGGTAATTCCTCTGATATGCGTTAGTGATAGGAGTAAAGAGCGCGCGGGGAGATGGGCGAGCGCCAGATTCAAGGCTCGATACGGCTCTCTGGGGTGTCGTCGGTCGGTGCCAGACGTTCGACCTCGACGTGTTCTTTTCGCAACGCGATGCGCTGGGGTTCGCGCACCTCGGTCCGGCGTTTAGTTACGTGGAGCTCTTCTTTCAAGAGGAGGCGCTTCTCCACGACGAGCACCTCTTCCAGTACAGGGATGATGGTGGTGTCACCTTCACGACGGACCCCGAGGGGTTCGTCAACGTAGCGACCGACCGGCACCCGCTGGATCTCGACATCCTCACGAAGCAGGGGTTCATCAACCATCTCTTCGTGGGTCTCGACGAGCTTTTTGATACGGACGCGGCCCGTCTCGCGAACCCTTTTACTGACGTTCAGCCGCTCCTCCAGAATCGGGATGCGGACCGTCTCCCCTGTCACCGTCAAGCTGCTGAAGGCGACGGGGAAGTAGTACGTGCCGTCGTCGTGCCGTTCGAGGAGGGAGGGATCGATCTCCATCCGCTCCCCGGAGTCCAGCCGCAGCGTCACACGCCCGGCGGAGCCGGCGGCCGGGGCGGACCCGAGGGTAGCCTCGCGCCCGTCCACGTCCGTTACGGTGAGCAGAGATGCGTTCACGCGCGGTCCCCACGGGCACTAGCATAGCCGTAGCGAACGGCATCACGCACGTCGTCATAGCGGCTGTTCGGGTAACGCTTCGCGTAGCCACTTTCGAGATCGGGCTCGGCCTCGGTGTAGGGGAGGTCCCGGTACTTGTCATCGTAGGCCGTCTCGTAGCCGTAGCGATAGGCCGGCTCGTACGTGTCGTACGTGTTGCCGGTGCCGGCATAAGCGGTCTTGTAGTGCGAGCGGAATTCGCCAGCATACTCGTCGTACGGCTCGGCCTCGACATTTTCGCGTTCGACTACGTGTCCGTAGTCATCGTACACGGTGACGGACTCGGTCACCTCGTCGGGGACCGCCGTCGTCAGGTAGACGACGCCGTCGCCGATGGAGATGTCGCGGGCGGGGTACTCGGTCCCGTCTTCGAGCACGATGGCATCGACACGCTTCTCGTCCGTGTTGACGATCATGTTGTCGACTTCGCCGACCTTGTTGCCATCGGCATCGAGCGCGTCGAAGCCACGAACGTCTTGCTCGTCGAATTTCAGGCCCCAAGAACCTGTATTGGAAAGTTTTATTCTTGACATGTTTTAGTCTACCTCCACTTGGTCTAGTTCAGCTTCTGAGATGTCCAGCCGTTGGGCGCGGATATAAATCGCATCATCCATCATGCGCTGCGATTCGTCACCGGTAATGCCCCACATGGCCGGGTCGGACTGGCCGAGACGTCGGACGGTCCCGTAAATGGTGAGCAACTGCCCCGCGTTCACGTCGTACCGCCCCTCGATCCCACTCGTACCAGGGGTTCTCTCCTCGTCGAGTACGACGAAGAAGCGCCGGTCCACATCGCCCTCAACCGGACTAGCGTAGAAGGTGCTGTCGCCGACGACAGACGTAACGCGCATGTTTTCGAACTCGACCTCACGGCCGACGTACGTCGTGGGGTTGTCGAGCAGCAGTGCCGCGCTCGTAAGGAGCCCCGTATTAGCATCCACGTCGTTCACGGCGGGCTCCTCCATGACTTCCACGTTTTCGCCCAAGTCATCGACCTCGTCTGGGTCGTCCATAAAAAGATCGGACAGAAACCAGATGAGAGCGATGGCGGCTAGTAATGCAAGGAGCCACGTCCACCACGGCGTTCCGCCTTTGCGTTCTATGGGAATGTTTGCCACAGTTGCCTCCAGATGTGATGATGAAGAGATGAGACCGCTTTACAGAGAGATGAAGAGCGCAGAGCGTGAAGTGTGCTGACTATGTTTCTTATACGCAACGATAGAGAATCTGTTCGGCATTCATCGGCATTCAACAGAAAAGGGGCGCCCTCGCGGACGCCCCCGTGTTTCTGTTCGGCAGTCTAGAGCGTTAGCGCTTCAGATTTTCGAATACACCCGCTGCGCCCATCCCACCACCGACGCACATCGTGACGATGCCGTAGCGTTCGCCACGTCGCTGCATCTCGTGGAGCAGCGTCGCCGTGAGCTTGGCACCGGTGCAGCCGAGCGGATGGCCCAGCGCGATGGCTCCGCCGTTGACGTTGACGCGCTCCTGGTCGAGCCCGAGCGCGCGGATCACGGCGAGCGCCTGCGACGCGAACGCCTCATTCAGTTCGAAAAGGCCGATGTCTTCGATCTTGAGCCCGGTCTGCTTGAGGACCTTCTGCACCGCCTCGATGGGTCCGATCCCCATGATCTCCGGCGGCGCGCCGTGGACGGCGAACCCGACGAGCCGGGCGATGGGCTCGGCCCCGGTCTCCTCCACCATCCGCTTGCTCATCACGACGGCAGCGGCGGCCCCGTCGTTCATCTGCGACGCGTTGCCCGCCGTCACGGTCCCGCCCTGTTTAAACGCCGGGCGGAGCCGCGCAAGGGCTTCGAGCGTCGTGTCCGCGCGCGGCCCTTCGTCGATGGTGTGCGTGAAGGTCAGGGTCTCCGTGTCGGTGCCCCCCGCGTAGACGACGTCTTCGACTTGGAGCGGGACGATCTCGGCCTCGAACCGCCCGCTCTCGATGGCATCGATGGCGCGCATGTGCGACTGGAGCGCGAAGGCGTCCTGGTCCTCGCGGCTGATGTTGTATTGGTCGGCGACGTTCTCGGCTGTGATCCCCATCGACGCATACACGTCGGGGTTCTCCATCACGAGGTCGGTGTCGGGCGCGAAGTAGAACCCGCCCATCGGGACCGAACTCATCGACTCCGTCCCACCCGCGACGATCACCTCGCTCTGGCCGAGCACGACGGCGTTGTTGGCCTGCGCAATCGTCTGGAGTCCGGACGAGCAGAAGCGGTTGACGGTGACCGCGGCGGAGTTATCGGGGAGGCCGGCTTTCTGCGCGATGACGCGGGCCATGTTCATCCCCTGCGGCCCCTCGGGAAAGGCACAGCCGATGATGACGTCTTCGACGCTCGCCCCGAAGAGATTGCCTGCGCGCTCGATGGCACCGCGCACAGCAGTCGCGCCGAGGTGCTCGGGCCGGACGTTCTTGAGCGCCCCGCGGTTCGCCTTGCCGACGGCGGTGCGGACGCTGGATACGATAAAGGCTTCGTTGATCTGCATTTTTTCCTTTTGGCTTCCGGGCTGCGGTCGCGGCTCACATCGAGCGGTGCGACCGTCAGCCTCGCATGAGTGAGCGCGGCGCGGCTAGTTGCGGAGCGGCTTGTTGGTCGTGAGGATGCTCTGGATGCGGGCCTGCGTCTTCTCCTCGCCGAGGAGCGAGAGGAAGACCTCGCGTTCGAGTTCGAGCAGGTAGTCCTCGTGGACCTCGGCGGGGCCGGAGAGGTCGCCGCCGGTCATGACGTAGGCGAGCTTCGAGGCGAGGAAGTGGTCGTACTCGCTGATGTAATTCCCCTCCTCGAACTGGTAGAGCGCGACCTCGAACTGCCCGCGCCCCGGCTTGCCGAGCACGGGAATGTGCGTCCGCACCGGCGGCGGCAGGTAGCCTTGCTCGCTGAGCCGGATGACTTCCTGCTTGGCGACGTGGAACCGCCGCGCGTCGTTCATCACGATGATCGCCTCGGGCGGGAGGATGTGCATCTCCTGCGCCATCCGCGCGCTCGTCGCGACGTTCGCCATCGCGATCATCTCGAAGTGCTGGCGGAGGAACGGCTGAATCTCGCTCGGGCGGTCCTGGTTCGCCGCGAGTTCGGCCGCCTTGGCCGTCATCATCATCGTCCCGCAGCCCGCCGGGATGAGGCCCACGCCGAGCTCGACGAGCCCGATGTACGTCTCTGACGCGGCGACGGGATGCGGGCACGCCATCGTCATCTCGCAGCCACCGCCGAGCACGCGCTGGTGCGTCGTCACGACGACCGGCTTGGTCGCGTAGCGGACTTTGAGGATCGTGTCCTGGAAGCCCTTGATGAAGTCGCCGACCTGATCCATCTGCCCCATCATCACGGCCATCGCCACCTCGCCGAGGTTCGCGCCGACGGAGAAGTTGCTGCCCTCGTTGCCGATCACCATGCCCCGGAGGTCCGGGTCGTTCTCGACTTTGTCGATGGCTTCGGCGAGGCCTTGCATGACCTCCTGCCCGAGTGAGTTCGCCTTCGAGCGGAACTCGAAGAGCGCGACGCCATCGCCGAGGTCGAGGAGCGCGGCCTCGCTGTTCTTCCAGAGCGTCTTGCTGTCGTCCTGCTTGATGACGGAGAGGCTGATCTCGTCGGCCGGGCGCGGGTCGGCGGCGTACGCACCGCGCTCCGGCATCCACACCTGACGCTCGCCGTTCTCCTCTTTGTAGAAGCCGGAGGCGGGCACGTTCGCCACCCAGTCGGGGACCTCGATGCCGTGCTCCTTCAGGTCCTCGCGGACGCGGTCTACGCCCAGGGCGTCCCACATCTGGAAGGGGCCGAGCTCCCAGCCGAAGCCCCACGCGACGGCGCGGTCGAGGTCGGCCGGGCTGTCGGCGATCTCGGGCATCCGGCGGGCGCTGTAGCCGAAGAGGTCGAGCGTGGTCTCGCGGAAGAACTGCCCGACGCGGCCGTCGTCGTCGTAGAGCTTCGGCAGCCGGTCTTCGAGCTTGCCGCCCTTGAACGGCGAGATGTCGAGGTCGCTCTCGGTCGGGTCCTCGTACGCCATCGTCTGCATGTTGACAGACTTGATGACCTTGCCCTCCTTCTTATAGAACCCGGACTTGGTCTTCGCGCCGAGGTTGCCGCCCTCAACGAGCTTATTCAGCACGTCGGGCACCTGGAACGCCTCGCGGCTCTCGTCTTCGGGGACGGCGTCGTAGAGGTTCTGGGCGACGTGGCGGAGTGTGTCGAGCCCGACCACGTCGGCCGTGCGGAACGTCGCGCTCTTGGGGTGGCCGATGAGCTGGCCGGTGAGTTCGTCGATCTCCTCGATCGAATAGTCGCCCTCGGTCGCCTGCCGGAGCGCCTGCATCATCGCGTAGACGCCGATCCGGTTGCCGATGAAGTTCGGCGTGTCCTTCGCCACGACGACGCCTTTGCCGAGGTGGACGCGGGCGAAGTGCGCCACGCGCTCGACGACGGCCGGATCGGTGTCCGGCGTCGGGATCATCTCGAACAGCTTGAGATAGCGCGGCGGGTTGAAGAAGTGCGTCCCGAGGAAGCGTCGCTTGAAGTCGTCCGAGCGGCCTTCGGCGATCTCGTTGATCGGGAGGCCGGAGGTGTTCGTCGAGATCACGGCGGCGTCGCTCGCGTGCTCCTCGATGCGGGCCATCACATCCTGCTTGATGTCCATTCGCTCGACCACGACCTCGATGATCCAGTCCACGTCGGCAATCTTCTCGAAGTCGTCGTCGAAGTTGCCGAGCGTGACGCGCTTCTGCGTCGCCTCGGTGAAGAACGGCGCGGGGTTCATCTTCGTCGCCGCCTTGAAGGCGCTCTCGACAATCGAGTTCGGCTTGCCCTCTTTGCCGATCGACTCGGGCGTGACGTCCAGGAGGAGGACGTCGAGGCCGGCATTCGCGAGGTGGGCCGCGATCTGCGAGCCCATCACGCCCGCGCCGAGCACGGCGGCGGTGCGGAACGGCCGGGGCGCGGCGACATGCGCCTGCTTGCCGTTCGTGCGAGTCTGGGTCAGGGTTTCCATCGTAGTCGTTTTTTAGGGTGAAACGGTGCGGAGCGCAGAGCCGCCCCGAGTGTCGGTTTAGACGAAGGCGCTGACGCCGGTCACGGCGCGGCCGACGATGAGCGAGTTGATCTCGTTCGTCCCTTCGTAGGAATAGATCGCTTCGGTGTCGGAGAAGTAGCGGGCGACGTGGTATTCGAGCAGAATGCCGTTGCCGCCGTGGAGGTCGCGGGCGAGCGCGACGGTCTCGCGGCAGCGCGCGGCTGTGTAGACCTTGGCGAGCGACGCCTGCGCGTCGGTCATCCGCCCCTGGTCCTGCAACCGCGAGAGGCGGAGGCACATCGTCTGCATCGCCGTCACATTCCCGAGCATGTCGACGAGCTTGTCCTGGATGAGCTGGAAGTGGTCGATAGAGCGGCCGAATTGCTTCCGTTCGCGGGCGTACTTGACGGAGCGCTCGTAGGCCCCCATCGCACAGCCGACGGCCTGCCACGCCACGCCCGCCCGCGTCAACCGCAGGACTTCGGCCACGTCGCGGAACGAGTCGCACTTCTGCAGCCGGTCGCTCTCGGGCACGCGGCAGTCGGTGAGCGTGATCAGCCCGTTCTCGACGGCGCGGAGAGCGATCTTACCCATGATCTTCTCGACCGCGTAGCCGGGGTTCTCCTTGGCCCGGACGATGAAGCCACGCACCTCGGCGCTGTCTTCGTCGCGCGCCCAGATGACGACGAGATCGGCGAACGTGGCGTTGCCGATCCATTTCTTCTGGCCGTTGAGCACCCACTCGTCGCCCTCGCGGCGGCACGTCGTCGTCAACCCACCGGCGACCGCGGAGCCGACGTGCGGCTCAGTCAGCCCGAAGGCCCCGATCACGTCGAGGTTGCGCATCTTCGGAAGCCACTCGGCTTTCTGCTCCTCGCCGCCGCAGACGAGCAGCGACTGCATCGCGAGTCCGGTGTGGACGCCGAAGAACGTCGCCGTCGAGACATCCACGCGCGCCATCTCCATCGTCGCGATGCCTTCCAGCATCGAGCCGTTCGGCTCGCGCGTGTTGAGGTCCTCGCCGTAGATCAGTGTCGGGAGGTCGAGCGCGCGGAAGCCTTCGCGGAGGAGTTCGACGGGCGTCTCGTCGCGGCTCCAGTACTCGTTGATGATAGGCTGCACCTCGTCCTCCATGAACCGGCGGACGTTCTTCATCACGCGGCACTCGTCCGGCTCCAACAGGCCCTCGATGTCGTAGAAGTCGCCGTCGATGGGCGGCGGCTCTTTTTTCGCTCCGTCCGTCCGGCCGCCCATCATCTTCTGCATCTGCGCGAGCATGGCCTCGTCCATCTGCGAGACCATCCCGATGAGTTCGCCGAGGTCCACCTTCTCGGCGAGCTTCGCCACCTTCGCCATGTCGACGTTCTGGACGAGCTTCATGAGCTGGCCCATCTGGGCGAAGTCCATCGGCGGGTTGTCAGTGTCGGCAGCCATGAGGATTCGGGGCGGGTGAGGAGAAAGAGCTTCGGTTTATATCCGAGGAGGTCGGGTCGGGTCCGGGCGGGGAATGAATAACACGCTTAACAGCGTTAAGTGCCGAGGAAAAAAGCACGAGCCGGGGAGGCGCAACGAAGCCTTCGCCTCCCCGGATCTGTGCCTCACCGGCTCCCCCGCTCTCAGGCCACGGCCACGCTATCGTGACGGTCGGCCACCTTGGCTTTGTACATCTGCTCGATATCGGCGCTATAGGCCTTGCTGACCGCCGAGCGCTTCACCTTCATCGTCGGCGTCAGGAGCTCGTTTTCGACGGTCATCAGCTCGGGAATCAGCTTGAAGCGCTTGACCTGATTCCAGTGGTCCATTTCCTCGTTGGCCTCATCCACGAGGCTCTCGTACTTGGCGAGCACTTCGGGATGCTGGAGGAGATCGTCGTCGGACATCGACGCATCGAGCCCGTGGTCCTTGGCCCAGCCGCGGAGCACTTCGATGCCTGGGAAGACGAGCGCCGTGCAGAACTTCTGCGAGTTGCCCACAACGACGGCCTGCTCGACGAGCGGGTCCTCCATCAGCTTGTTCTCCAGCGGCGACGGGATGACGTACTTGCCCGTCGAGAGCTTGAAGAGCGCCTTCTTGCGGTCGGTGATGCGGAGGAAGCCTTCGGGCGTGAACTCGCCGATGTCGCCGGTGTAGAACCAGCGCTCGGCGTCGATCACCTCTTCGGTCTTGTCGTCCGCTTTGTAGTAGCCCTTCATGATGTGCGGCCCGCGCGAGAGGATCTCGCCGTCCTCGGCAATCGCGACCTCGACGCCGGGGATCGGCTGGCCGACGGAGCCGGCGCGGTTGGCGTCGAGCCGATTCATCGTGATGACGGGGCTCGTCTCGGTGAGGCCATAGCCCTGGAGGACGGGCACGCCGAAGGCGCTGAACGAGGCTGCGAGATCGGCCCGGAGCGCCGCGCCGCCGACGGCGACGGTCTTGATGCGCGTGAGCCCGAGCTTCTCGCGGAGCTTGGAGTAGACGAGCTTGTCGGCGAGAGCGAGCTTGATCGGGCTGAGGCCGCCTTTCGGCTTGCTGAGGTCGTAGTCGCCCGCGAGATCGAGCGCCCACATCCCGATCTTCTTCTTCATCCCCTCGCCCTCGCGGATGCCGAGGAGCACTTTATCGTAGACCTTTTCGAGCACGCGCGGGACCGTCGCGAAGAACGTCGGCTTGAGCTCGCCGAGGTGGGCGACGAGTTGATCGGGGTTCGAGAAATAGAGCGAGTGGCCGTAGGCGATGTGGGCGATGGTCAGCATCCGCGCGAAGATGTGCGTCATCGGCAGGAACGTCACGACGACCTCCTCCTGATGCTTCAGCGCGCCGAGCGCCTGGAGCGCCCCGATCACGTTGGACGACACGTTCTCGTGCGTCAGCATCACGCCCTTCGGCAGCCCCGTCGTGCCGGACGTGTAGATCAGCGTCGTGAGATCGTGCGGCCCGACTTGATCGCGGAGCTGCTTCAGCTCGCCGGGGTTCTCCGCCTTCCGCTCCCGCCCGAGCGCGCGGAGTTCGTCGAGGGTGAGGAGGCGGACGCCATCGGGCATCGCGACGTTGCCCGCGCTCCCTTCGGCGAGGATGACGAGCGTGACCTTGGGGACGCGCGGGAGCCACTTCGCGAGCTGACCCAACATCTCCGGATTCGAGACGAAGATCGCCTTCGCCTCGGCGTGCTCGGTCACATAGACCAGGTTGTCCTCGGCATACGTCGTATAGAGCGGCGCGTTGACGATGCCCGCGATGAGGCAGCCGAAGTCGGCGAGCGCGAAGTACATGTCGCTGTTCATGAAGAACGCGGCGTGGTCGCCCCGCTCCATCCCGGCTTCCAGCAGCCCGAGCGCCACCTCGTCGGCGGCATCGCGGAAGTCGCCGTTGGACATCGTCGTCCAGCCCCCCCCCTCGCGCGGCTGGTTGAACGCCGTCGGGTTCGGATATTTATCGACCACCTCGTCGAGCAGTTCGGTCAGCGTTTTGCCAAGAGTGGCCTCACCGAGGCGCGGCGGTGCTGTGTGGATCTGGAGCGACATAGGAGTGGGGATTGTGAATGGCGGTGGGGCGCGACCATGGCCCGATACACGGACCGGAAGCGCTTACGAAGATACGAAGCGCTTAGCCGCCTGCATGCGGAAGCGCACCAACCTGAAAGCAGAATCCGGCGATGGCGTGCCGGACGACGGCCTCGACGAACGCGTCGCGCTCGATGCGCACGTCCACGCGGCGCGCCAGCAGCAACCCGACCGCTCCGTGCAACGCGGCCCACAGCACGCTCGCCCCGACAGCAGGATCGTCCACGTCGAACTGGCCGGCCTCGGCCCCGTCGTGCAGCGCCTCGGCGAAGAGCTCGAGGTTGCGGCGGGCTCGGCGGTACTTCTCCGCCGGATAGCGGGACATGCGCTCGGGGTGGAGCATGAACATGACCTCGTAATACTCCGGGTGGTCGAGCCCGAACGCCACGTAGCGACGGCTGAGGATTTCGAGGCGTTCCACGGCGTCGGCATGCGCGTCGGCCACGTCCTGAAGCGCCTCGTTAAGCCGGGCCATGCCCTCCTCGATCAGGGCGTGGAAGAGGGCATCTTTGTTCTCGAAGTGAAGGTAGATGCTGGTGGCGCTGCACCCGACGGCGCGCGCGATCTTCCGCATCGAGAGGTTGTTGTAGCCCTCTTCCACCAACAGATGGCGGGTGTGATCGAGGATGGTTCGGCGGAGGTCGGAGCCGGGGGCTCGGGCGTCTGGCATAAGCTGGATTCTTAACACTGTTAGGTACTCCAATTCCTATCGCTTTGTCAAGATCCGGTGCCGCGACGATCCGTAGTTTTCAACGTCTCGACGTGCTCCCACCTTCCCCTCCCCTCTCCATGCCCTCCCTCCCCGCCGGCGAGGTCCCAGACCTCCCGCCCGTCGCCCGTCGCTTCGTCCGTTACGTGCAGATCGATACGCAGTCCGACCCCGACGCCGAGACGACGCCCTCGACGGAAAAACAGAAAGTTCTCAGCCGCCTGCTCGCTGATGAACTCCGCAGCATCGGGCTCGACGCTGCGATGGACGACTTCGGCTACGTCTATGCCACGCTTCCCTCGACGCTCGGTGCCGACGCGGCAGCGCCCGTCCTCGGCCTCGTCGCGCACGTGGACACGTCGCCGGACGAGCCGGGCGGGCCGGTACACCCGTTCGTCCACACCGACTACCGGGGCGATGTCATCGTGCTCCCCGGCGACGAATCCGTGACGCTCGACCCGGCGCGACAGCCGGCCCTGCGCGAGCACCTCGGCCACGACCTCATTACGAGCGACGGCACCACCCTCCTCGGCTCCGACGACAAGGCCGGCGTCGCGGTCCTGATGCAACTCGCCGAGGATCTGATCGACGACAACGCGCCGCGACCCGAGGTCCGCCTGCTCTTTACCGTGGACGAGGAGATCGGGCGCGGGGTGGACGAGTTGGACCGCGCGCGCTTCGGAGCTGAGGTGGCGTACACGGTGGACGGCGGCGGCGTGGGCGGCATCTACGCCGAGACGTTCCACGCTGCCGAAGCCATTGTCACGGTCGAGGGCGTGACGGTCCATCCCGGCTATGCGAAGGATGTCATGGCGAACGCTGTCCGCATCCTCGCTGAGTTCGTCGCGGCCCTCCCCGCCGACGAAGCACCGGAAACGACCGAGGGCCGGCAGGGCTATTTCTATCCCCACACCATCACGCAAGGCGAGACAGGTCGCGCCGCCGTCCGCGTCCTGCTTCGCGACTTCGAGGCGGACGGGATGGAGCGACGCAAAGCCTACCTCCACCAACTCGCCGACGACGTGGCGGCCCGGCATCCGCGCGCGCGCCTCCGCATCGACATCAGCGACACGTACCGGAACATGCTGAGCTACATCGAGGCAACGGACCCGCGCACCGTCGCGTTCGCGGAAGACGCCGCCCGTGCAGTGGGGATCGAGCCCGAGCTACGGCTCGTGCGCGGCGGCACGGATGGCGCGCGCCTCTCCGAGATGGGCATCCCGACGCCCAACCTGTTCACCGGCGGGCACGACTTCCACAGCCGCTTCGAGTGGAACACGGTACAGAACCTCGAGGCGGCACTCGGCTTTGTAAAGGCCCTCGTGCGCCACTGGGGCGAGCACGGTGCCCACCCGTAGCCGCCCCTCCCCCACCCTCGCCCGGCCCCCCGATGCAACCCGTTCCCGACACGCGGCGCAAGCGCTCCCGCCTCTTCGTCATCGCCTTTGTCGTCCTCATCATCGCCCTCTCCGTGCTGGCTACGGTGCTGATCCTGTCCGGCCGTCAGGATGCCGGGTTCCAGCAGCAACTTCAGGAGCTACGAGATGAAGGGAGATAGCGAGGTACGTGCGGCGCTGAGCAAATTGAGCATGTCGGCATCATCAAAAAAATCGCCCCGGCCGTCGCAGAGACAGCCGGGGCGTTTCATTCTGTTTCGGTTAGCGCTTACAGCTCGGCCTCAACGGTGGTGCTGCCGTCGCCGGCCGGCGTACGCGCCGTGCCGCTGACGGCCGCTTGCAGCACTTCGAGCTCCTTCTTCGAGCCCACCACGATGCCGCGGTAGCGCCGGAGACCCGTGCCCGCCGACGCACCACACCGGAGGCCCGTGCTTGACATCGGGAGGCTTCTTCCTTACTGTGAAGAACACTTGAACCATTAGACAGAAGAGAAAAAGCCATGCAGGGAAGACTAGCTACCACGCTGCTGCATACGACTGTGGCGTTCCCTCTGTCCGCACTCGCCGAGGGACCGCGCGAGGCCGGCACGCACCGCTTCGGCTTCGGTGGTCGTAGCCTCCCCTCGGGCGTGTACCTCCTCCGGGCGGAAACACCGGGCGAGGTGCTCACGCGGCGGATCACCCTCTTGAGGTAGCGATGACGGAGACGCTGACTCTACGCCGTATCGCGGCGGGGGTGGCGCTCGGCGTAGTATTGCTGAGTGCTGCCCCCACGCGGGCGCAACTCGTGATCGAACAGCAGAGCATGGAGGTGACCGTGCCGCAGGAGGAATCCGAGACGCGGGCGGTGACGCTGACGAACGCGGGGGCGGAGCCGCTCACCTTCTGCGTCTCCTTCGACCGTCCATTGCAACGGGGCGACGGGGAGACCCGGCTCGCGGGGAGTGCGGCCGGTGGGGGCGCACCGTGCGGGGACTACGGCGAGGTGCTCCACTACTTCGACGAGGACGACCTCAGAGGAGGGTGGGGACCCTCCGGCATCACGATGACGCCCGAGGGTCGCCTCTTTACTTCCGAGGTGAGTGTGCTCCCCCGCACGTTCGAGTTCACGCCGGACCTCCAATTTGTCCGCTCGTTCGAGCACCCCACCGTCGCCGAACTCGTGCCGTTCCCGGGCACGGTGGGCGTGGGCTTCGACACCGAGAGCGGGACGCTGTGGTGGATGAACCTCGAATACCAAGGCGGGAGCGGGGGCGGCACCCGCCGCGTGCTCCTCCTCGAAGGCGACTTCGACGGCATCCCCACCGGCCGTCGCATCGAGGTTGCCCCGCCCGATGAACCCATCGACGACTTCAGTCCCGGCGGCCTCGCCTACGATCCTAGCACCGACCACTTCCTCTTCTCGGCCGTCCTCGGCGACTCCCAGAACCTTGACAATTGGCAATTCTGGGCTGTGGACCGAGAGGGCACCGTGCCCGAGGGTTACCCCTTCCGTCCCGAGCCCTACCCCGACGGCATCTTCAACATCATCGACGCCCACGGCGGAGCGGAAGGCGGACCCGAAGGCGTGCGGATCGAGTACGGGGCGTTCCCGCCGGGCGCACCGGGGAACGACCGGATTGTTGTCGTAGATCGGTGGGGCCACTCGGAGGGCGAGGCGCTGGAGACGCCGGTGCCGTCGGTGCTCCTCGAAGCAGGGGGGGCCGGTCCGAGGGGGAATCCGCTCCGTAGCCGGATCGACCCCAACGGCGTGATGTACATGACGTTTAGAAACTTTGAAGCGCGAGGCATTGTCGGCAGTCGGCCGCACCCGCTGCCGCCGTCGTGGCTGGTGGTGGACTCGGATGCGGGGCCGGAGGCGGCGTGGGACGGAACGCTGGCTCCGGACGAGAGTCGCACGCTCACGCTCACGTTTCGGGCGGGGGAGCGGGAGGTCGGTGACTACACCTCAGCGTTGCAGGCGTTCGACACCGCTACGGGCGAGGCGGTGGAAGTACCACTCACGCTGGAAGTGACGCAGGGGACGGACACGGAGAGCACCCTGCCCGACGCGGCGGGGGTGTCGCTGGCGGCGTACCCGAACCCGTCGAGCGAAGGGGTAACGGTGGCGCTCACGCTCGACGTGGCCGCTGAGGTGCACCTTGCGGTCTACGACGTGCTGGGCCGCGAGGTCGCCGTGTTACACGAGGGACGCTTGACGGCAGGCACGCACCGCTTTCGTCTCGACGGAGCCGCAGTCCCCTCGGGAGTGTACCTCGTGCGAGCTGAGGCAGGAAGGCACCGCTTCACCGAGCGCGTGACGGTGGCGCACTGACAACACCCTGAATGTGCACGAAAATGCCCCGACCATCACGCTTGGGAGCGGACAGCCGGGGCTTCTGTTCGGACCACGCGGAGGCTTACAGTTCAGCCTCGACGGTGGTGCTGCCGTCGCCGGCTGGCGTGCGGGCCGTGCCGCTGACGGCGGCCTGCAACGCTTCGAGCTCCTTCTTCGAGCCCACGACGATGTCGCGGTAGCGCCGGAGGCCGGTGCCCGCCGGGACGAGCTGCCCGACGATCACGTTCTCCTTCAGCCCGTAGAGCGGGTCGCTCTTGGCCCCGATGGCGGCGTCGGTGAGCACCTTCGTCGTCTCCTGGAACGAGGCGGCGCTGATGAACGAGTCCGTCGCGAGGGCGGCCTGCGTGATGCCGAGCAGCACGCTCTCGGCGACGGCCGGCTCGGTCGGGCGGACCTCGACGGGCGTCTTGTCCTCCCGCTTCATCTCGGAGTTGATCTCGCGGAGCTGACGCCGCGAGATCACGGCCCCGATTTCGAGATCCGTATCGCCCGGCAGCGTGGCAACGAACTGGTCGTAGAGCTCGTCGTTGGCCTGTTCGAGCTGGAAGCGGTCTACGAGGTTGCCTTCGAGGAACGTCGTGTCGCCCGGGTCGGTGATGCGGACCTTCTGCATCATCTGGCGGACGATGGCCTCGATGTGCTTGTCGTTGATCGCGACGCCCTGGAGGCGGTAGACCTCTTGGACCTCGTTGACGAGGTACTCCTGCACGGCCGTGGGGCCCTGGATCGCGAGGATGTCCTGCGGCGAGATCTGCCCGTCGGAGAGCGCCTCGCCCGCACGGACGAAGTCGTTCTCGTGGACGAGCATGTGCTTCGAGAGCGAGACGAGGTAGGACTTCTCCGTCGCCCCGTCACGCGAGGTGACGATGACCTCCTGCGAGCCGCGCTTACGGCCGCCGAAGCTCACGACGCCATCGATCTCCGACACCACGGCCGGATCGGTGGGGCTGCGCGCCTCGAACAGCTCGATCACGCGCGGCAGACCACCCGTGATGTCTCGCGTACCGGCCGTCTGGCGCGGAAGCTTGGCCAGGATCTGGCCCGGCGCGATGGTGTCGCCGTTGGTCACCTGGAGGCGAGCGCGGACGGGCATCGTGTACTCCTTCCGGCCCCCCTTCGCCTTGATCATCACGGCGGGCGTGAGGTTGCGCTCGCGTGTCTCGGTGATGACCTTCTCCTTGAACCCGGTCTGCTCGTCGCTCTCCTCGCGGAACGTGGTGCCCTCGATCACGTCCTGGAACGTGACGGTGCCCTCGACCTCGGAGAGGATGACGGAGTTGTACGGGTCCCACGACGCGAGGACCGAGCCCTTCTCGACCGTCGTGCCGTCGGCAGTGAGCACTTCGGCCCCGTACGGGATCGGGTACGAGATGAGCTGGCGGTTGTCGTCGTTCGGGTCAAGGATGCGGATCTCGCCCTGGCGGGAGAGCACGATCTCTTTCTCCTCGTCGTCGCCGTCGTAGCTCACGGTGCGGAGGTTCTCGAAGGAGACCTTCCCGGCGAACTTGGACTGGATGGTCGACTCGGCCGAGATGCGGCTCGCCGTACCGCCGATGTGGAACGTGCGGAGCGTGAGCTGCGTGCCGGGCTCGCCGATGGACTGCGCCGCGATGACGCCGATGGCTTCGCCGGGCTCGACGAGGCGGCCGTTGGCGAGGTTGCGCCCGTAACAGAGGGCACACACGCCGCGCGTGGCCTCGCACGTCAGCACCGAGCGGATCTCGACATTCTCGATGGAGGTCTGGGCGATCGCCTCGGCGACCTCCTCCGTGATCATGTTGTTGGCCTCGACAATCGTGTCCCCGGTGAGGGGGTCCACGACGTCAGCGATGGCGACGCGGCCGAGGATACGGTCGGCGAGGGGCTCGACGACGTCCTCGTTGTCCTTGAGCGCGGAGATCTTGATGCCGCGGATCGTGCCGCAGTCGTGCTCGGTGACGGTCACGTCCTGGGACACGTCCACGAGCCGGCGCGTGAGGTAGCCGGCGTCGGCCGTCTTGAGCGCCGTGTCGGCGAGGCCTTTGCGGGCACCGTGCGTCGAGATGAAGTACTCGAGCACGCTCAGACCCTCCTTGAAGTTGGAGAGGATCGGGTTCTCGATGATCTCGCCGGCGGAGCCGCTCATCGACTTCTGCGGCTTCGCCATGAGGCCGCGCATGCCGCCGAGCTGCCGGATCTGCTCCTTCGAGCCACGGGCGCCGGAGTCGGCCATCATGTAGATGGCGTTGAAGCCCTCCTTGTCCTCCTTCAGCGCGTTGAAGAGGACATCCGAGATCCGGTTGTTCGTGCGCGTCCAGATATCGATGACCTGGTTGTAGCGCTCGTTGTCCGTGATGAAGCCCATCTCGTACTGGCCCCGCACGGTGGCAACTTCGGCCTCGGCCTTCTCGATCAGCTCGCGCTTGGCGTCGGGAACGACGATGTCGGCGAGAGAGAAGCTGAGGCCGCCGAGCATGGCCTGCGTGAACCCGAGGTCCTTGACGTTGTCGAGGAACGCGGCGGTCTTGGCGAAGCCGGTGGACTTGAAGACCTGCGAGATGATGCCCCGGAGGTTCTTCTTCGTCAGCACGTCGTTGATGTAGCCGGCCTCGGCGGGGACGATCTCGTTGAAGATCGCCTTGCCGACCGTGGTTTCGATCATCTCGCCGGGCTGGGCCGAGCCGTCCCACATCACCCGGCCGAGCCGGAGCTGGATGCGGGCGTGGAGGTCCACCTTGTTCTGGTCGTAGGCCTGCCGCACCTCGCCGATGGAGCTGAAGCGCATGCCCTCGCCCTTCTGCCCCGCGCGGGACTTGGTGAGGTAGTACATCCCGAGCACCATGTCCTGCGACGGCACCGCGATGGGGTCGCCGTTGGAGGGGCTCATGATGTTGTGCGACGACAGCATGAGGAGCTGCGCCTCGAGGATGGCGTCCTGCGAGAGCGGGACGTGGACGGCCATCTGGTCGCCGTCGAAGTCGGCGTTGAAGGCCGTCGTGACGAGCGGGTGGATGCGGATGGCCTTGCCCTCGATGAGGACGGGCTGGAACGCCTGGATGCCGAGGCGGTGGAGCGTCGGGGCGCGGTTGAGCATCACCGGGTGCCCTTCGATCACCTTCTCGAGGATGTCGAACACGTCGGCGGTGCGGCGGTCGACGACCTTCTTCGCGCTCTTGACCGTCTTCACGATGCCGCGCTCGATGAGCTTGCGGATGATGAACGGCTTGAACAGCTCGACGGCCATCTCCTTCGGCAGCCCGCACTGGTGCAGCCCGAGCTCCGGCCCGACGATGATGACGGAGCGGCCCGAGTAGTCGACGCGCTTGCCGAGGAGGTTCTGGCGGAACCGGCCCTGCTTGCCCTTGAGCATGTCGCTGAGCGACTTCAGCGCGCGGTTCGAGTCCGAGCGGACGGCGTTGGCCTTCCGGCTGTTGTCGAAGAGAGAGTCCACCGCTTCCTGAAGCATGCGCTTCTCGTTGCGGAGGATGACCTCGGGGGCCTTGATGTCCATCAGCCGCTTCAGCCGGTTGTTCCGGATGATCACGCGGCGGTAGAGATCGTTGAGGTCACTCGTGGCGAAGCGGCCGCCTTCGAGCGGGACGAGCGGGCGGAGCTCCGGCGGGATGACGGGGATGACCTTCATCACCATCCACTCGGGCCGGTTCTCCATCTTCTTGTGGGCCTCGCGGAAGTTCTCGACCACGGCGAGCCGCTTGAGGGCGTCGGCCTTACGGGCCTGGCTCGTCTCGGTCTTGGCCTGGAAGCGGAGCTCGCGCGAGAGGCGCGGGAGGTCCTGCCGCTTGAGCAACGCCTCGACGGCCTCGCCGCCGATCATCGCGACGAACTTATCGGGGTTGTCGTCCGGGAGGCGGTTGTTGTCCTCGCGGATCTGGTAGAGGACGTCGTAATACTCGTCCTCCGTCAGCAGCTGCCCTTCCTCGACGCCGAGGCCGCCGGCCGAGCCGGGCTGGATGACGACGTAGGCCTCGTAGTAGATCACCTTCTCGAGGTCCTTCGACTTCATCCCGAGCAGGTGCCCGATCTTGTTGGGCACGCTCTTGAAGTACCAGATGTGGACGACGGGCACGGATAGGGTGATGTGCCCCATCCGCTCGCGGCGGACCTTCTTCTGGGTTACCTCGACGCCGCAGCGGTCGCAGATAATGCCCTTGTAGCGGATGCCTTTGTACTTGCCGCAGTGGCACTCCCAGTCCTTGACCGGGCCGAAGATCTTCTCGCAGAACAGCCCGTCTTTCTCGGGCTTGAACGAGCGGTAGTTGATGGTCTCGGGCTTGAGCACCTCGCCGTGGCTCCGCTCGAGGATGGACTCCGGCGAGGAGAGGCTGACGGTGATGGAGCTGATGCCGCCTTTCCGTGGGGTTGCTGCTTGCGTGGTTCCGTATGCCATGTGCTGTATCGAGAGCTAATAGTTGATACCGGGCGCAGGGGCGTAGCACGACGCTACGCCCCTACGGGTTGGCATGCCGATCAGTCGAGCTGGACTTCGAGCCCCAGCCCTTGAAGCTCGCGGACGAGGACGTTGAAGCTCTCCGGAACGCCCGGCTCGGGGAGCGTGTCGCCCTTGACGATGGCTTCGTAGGTCTTGGAGCGGCCCTGCACGTCGTCGCTCTTAACGGTGAGCAACTCGCGGAGGACGCTGGAGGCGCCGTAGGCGTAGAGCGCCCACACCTCCATTTCGCCGAAGCGCTGGCCGCCGAACTGGGCCTTGCCACCGAGCGGCTGCTGGGTGATGAGGCTGTACGGCCCGATGCTCCGGGCGTGGATCTTGTCCTCCACGAGGTGCGAGAGCTTGAGCATGTAGATCTGCCCGACCGTCGTGAGCTGGTCGAACGGCTCGCCGGAGCGGCCGTCGTAGAGCTGCGCGCGGCCGTCGGTCGGCAGGCCGGCCGCTTCGAGTTCGGCGGCGATGTCGTCCATCGTCGCGCCGTCGAAGGCGGGCGTGGCGTACTTCACGCCGAGCTTATCGCCGGCCCACCCGAGGAGGGTCTCGAAGATCTGCCCGAGGTTCATACGGGAAGGCACGCCGAGCGGGTTGAGCGCGATGTCCACCGGCGTCCCGTCTTCGAGGAACGGCATGTCCTCGATGGGGACGATCCGGGCGACGACGCCCTTGTTGCCGTGGCGGCCGGCCATCTTGTCGCCGACTTGCAGCTTGCGCTTCTTGGCGATGTAGACCTTGGCGAGCTGGACGATGCCCGGCGGCAGCTCGTCGCCCATCTGGATCCGGTACTGCTCGCGCTTGGCGAGGCCCGAGACGTCCGTGTGGCGGCGCTGGTAGTTCGAGAGGAGGCGGGCGATCTGCCTGTTCTTGTCGTCGTCCTTCGTGAACGCCTGGCGAATCTTGAGCTCCGACGGCGGAATCTCCTCGAACGCTTTCTTCGTGACCTTGCCGCCCTCGCTCACGACGACGGTCCCGTCGCGCAGCTCCACGCCGCCCGATGTCTCGTTGTGGGCGAGCTCGAAGAACCGTTCGTAGAACCGCTCGTTCAGCTCGGCCACGTCGCGGGCGAGTTCGTTCTCGATCTGCTCGAGCCGCATCTCCTCCGCCTTCTTCGTGGCCGGGTCCGCCTTGCGGCGGCTGAAGAGCTGCGTGTCGATCACGACGCCCTTCATCCCCGGCTTGGCCTTGAGCGAGGCGTCCTTCACGTCGCCGGCTTTGTCACCGAAGATAGCGCGGAGCAGCTTCTCCTCCGGCGTCGGGTCGGTCTCGCCCTTCGGCGTGATCTTGCCGACGATGATGTCGCCGGGGCCGACTTCGGCACCGATGCGGATGATGCCGCGCTCGTCGAGATCCTTCGTCGCCTCCTCGGAGACGTTCGGGATCTCGCGCGTGAGTTCCTCCTCGCCGCGCTTCGTGTCGCGGACTTGGTGCTCGAACTCCTCGATGTGGACACTCGTGAAGACGTCCTCCTTCACGACGCGCTCGCTGATCACGATGGCGTCCTCGAAGTTGTACCCCTTCCACGGCATGAACGCGACGAGCACGTTCTTGCCGAGGGCCAACTCGCCCTTCTGCGTCGCGCAGCCGTCGGCGAGCACATCGCCCTTCTTGACGCGCTGCCCGGCCCGGACGAGCGGCTTCTGGTTGACCGTGGTGTCCTGGTTCGTCCGGCGGAACTTGATGAGGTTGTAGACGCGGACCGGCTCCTCGAACGCGAGCGCGGTTTCGTCTTCGGCTTCATCGTAGCGAACGATGATCCGGTTGGCATCGACCTGCTCGATGACGCCGTCGCCCTCCGCAATCACGAGCGCGCGGGAGTCGCGGGCAGCGCGGCCTTCGAGGCCGGTGCCGACGATCGGGCTCTCCGGGCGGAGAAGCGGAACCGCCTGCCGCTGCATGTTCGAGCCCATCAGCGCACGGTTGGCGTCGTCGTGCTCGAGGAACGGGATCATGCTCGCCGCCGGCGAGATGATCTGGTTCGGCGAGATGTCCATGTACTGGATCTCGTCGGGCCGCATGAGCGGGAAGTCGCCACGCTGACGGCAGCGGACGAACTCGTTCTCGAACGTGCCATCGTCACTGAGCGGCGCGTTCGCCTGCGCGATCACGACGCGGTCCTCGTCCTCGGCCGAGAGGTACTCGATCTCCTCCGTCACCACGCTGTCCTTGACGACGCGGTACGGGGTCTCGATGAAGCCGAAGTCGTTGATGACGCCGTGCACGCAGAGGCTGGAGATGAGCCCGATGTTCGGGCCTTCCGGCGTCTCGATCGGGCAGAGCCGGCCGTAGTGCGTGTAGTGGACGTCGCGGACTTCGAAGCCGGCGCGCTCGCGCGTCAGACCACCCGGCCCGAGCGCAGACATCCGACGCTTGTGCGTCAGCTCCGCCAGCGGGTTCGTCTGGTCCATGAACTGCGAGAGCTGGTTCGTCCCGAAGAACGTGTTGATGACCGACGAGACGGTCCGCGCGTTCACGAGGTCCTGCGGCGTGAACTTGTCGGCGTCGCGGAGATTCATCCGCTCCTTGATCGTCCGCGCCATGCGGGCGAGGCCGAGCGAGAACTGGCTCTGGAGCTGCTCCCCGACCGTCCGCACGCGGCGGTTGCCGAGGTGGTCGATGTCGTCGACGTGGCTCTTGCCGTTCTGGAGGAGGATGAGCTCCTTGACGATGGCGATGATGTCATCGCGGGTCAGCGTGACATCGTCGCGGTCCTTCGGCAGGTTCAGCCGCTGGTTGATGCGGTAGCGACCGACGTCGCCGAGATCGTAGCGCTTCTCGGAGAAGAACAGCCGGTCGAGCACGCCGCGGGCGGTCTCGACGTCCGGCGGCTCGGAGCCGCGGAGCTGAATGTAGAGGTATTCGAGCGCCTCCTCCTCAGAGTGCGTCGGGTCCTTCTTGAGCGTGTTGAGGAGCGTGGCCTTATCGAAGTCCTCTTCCTCTTCCTTCCGCACGAAGACCTGCTCGATGCCGGCCTCCTTGAGTGTGCCGTAGTCGTCCTCTTCGAGCACGTGTTCGGCCGGGAGCAGCACTTCGCGCTCGCGCTGCTCCTCGATCACCTCACCCGTGTCCTCGTCGACGATCTCCTCGACGCGCTCGACGGTCACGCTCGCGGCGAGTGTACGGCCCACGCCGGACTTGCCGAAGTCGCGCTTGTTCGTCGTCGCAATCGTGTCAGCGAGGTCGAAGAGGCTGACGATCTCCTCATTCGAAGAGAAGCCGAGGGCGCGGAGGAGCGTCGTCACCGGAAGCTTCTTCTTCCGGTCGATGTACGCCCACATCACGTTCGACACGTCGGTCGAGAACTCGATCCACGAGCCACGGAACGGGATCACGCGCGCCTGATAGAGCTCGGTGCCGTTCGGGTGGATGTTCTGCCCAAAGAAGACGCCCGGCGAGCGATGGAGCTGGCTCACCACGACGCGCTCGGCGCCGTTGATGACGAACGTCCCCTGCTGGGTCATGAAAGGGAGGTTGCCGAGGTAGACGTCCTGCTGGACGGCCTCCTCGGGCTCATCCTCGTCCTCGTCTTCCTTGCTCGACAGACGCAGCTTCGCCTTGAGCGGAACGGCATAGCTGAGCCCCTGCGCGATGCACTCCTCCTCAGAGTGCTTCGGCGCGTCGAGCTCGTAGTGGAGGAATTCGAGCGTGTAACGCTCCCGACTGTCTGTGATGGGGAAGTGCTCCAGAAAGACGGACTGGAGCCCTTTAGAGGGATCTCGTTCTTCCGGCGCGACATCGGCCTGCGCGAAGTCCGCGAAGCTCTGGAGCTGGACCCCCAGAAAATCCGGGTACTCCAGAACGGGCTCGATGTCGGCAAAGGTGAGGCGACCGGTCTCGGTCGCGGGCAGTTCCTTTCGTTGGCGGGTGGTGGCGGTGGCTCTCCCGTTCGTGCTGTTTTTGCTCAACGTACGCCCCGATGAGTTGATAGCTACCGAAAAAATTGGGCCAAATGGACCGACGGCAACGCGAAGTGCCTGCTCGGGTTCCGGGCCTTGGCCGGTCTACACCGGCATTTCTACTACGTGCCGAATCGGCAAAAGCCGGCCCCCGGCGCGGACTCGAACGCCCGAATTCAGGTAGGCCGGCCAGCCCCACCGCCCGCCCCGCTACACATCGGAAGCGAGGGCAGGCGGAGGACTATAGCCTGCGCACGAGGCGCGGCGGACCTCTTACTTGAGCTCGACTTCAGCGCCGGCTCCTTCGAGCTTGCCCTTGATGTCATCGGCTTCGGACTTGGAGATGCCCTCCTTGATGGCGTTGGGCGCGCCGTCGACGAGTTCCTTCGCCTCCTTGAGACCGAGGCCAGTGATCCCACGGACCTCTTTGATGACGGCGATCTTGTTGCCGCCGATTCCTTTGAGGATCACGTCGAACTCCGTCTGCTCCTCAGCGGCGGCGGCACCGTCGCCGCCAGCCGGGCCGGCCATCGCGACGGCCGCAGCGGCCGGCTTGATGCCGTACTCGTCCTCGAGGACTTTGGCGAGTTCGCTCGCCTCTTTGATGGTGAGGTTGACGAGCTGCTCTGCGAGGTCTTTGATATCTGCCATGGTAGTGGGGTTTCCTGCGGCGGTCTCGGCCCGAAACGGGCTACGCCGCTGATTAAGGGATGGTGAGGGTGTTTCTAGTTTTCAGCTTCCGATTTCTCGGAGATCGTCTTGATCGCACCAACGAGGTTCGAGCCCTGCGCCTGAAGCGCGCCGACTACGTTCGTCATCGGAGACAGGAGGAGCCCGATGATGTCGCCGATGAGTTCGTCCTTGCTCTTGAGCGCCGCGAGGACATCGAGGGCGTCTGGGCCGAAGAACGCGCCGTCCACGTAGGCCCCCTTCAGCTTCGGGATCTCGATCTTCTCTCCTTCGAGGAACTTCTTGATGACCTTGGCCGGGGTGGCCGGATCATTCGTGAAGGCTACGGCCGTCGGACCGCCCAGGTGATCGTAGAGATCGGAGTAATCGACATCGAGACCCTCCATCGCGCGACGGAGGAGGGTGTTCTTGAGCACCTTGTAGCGGACGTCGGCCTTGAAGAAGGCGCTGCGGAGGGTGTTCGCCTGACCCACACTGAGGCCCGCATAATCGGTGAGGTACACGGTGCTGACGCTCTGGAGGTCTTCCGCAATCGCCGCGACCGCGTCCTGCTTTTGTGCTTTCGTAAGTGGCATGATTCAGCAAGTCTGAGGGTTCGTGTGCCGGATTCGTTATCGCGCCGCGCCAACGGCGGCATTGCGGTCCACCGGCACGGGCGGGCCCATCGTGGTCGAGAGCGTGATCGAGCGCATGTAGACGCCTTTCGCGGAGGCCGGCCGCAGCCGGAGGATCTCCTTGACAAAGGCCTCGGCGTTCTCCTTGATCTGCTCCTCGGAGAACGAAGACTTGCCGATCGACGTGTGGAGGTTGCCGAACTTGTCGACGCGGAACTCGATCCGGCCGGCCTTGACGGCCGTAACCGCCTCGGCGATGTCGTTCGTGACCGTCCCGCTCTTGGGGTTCGGCATCAGCCCGCGCGGGCCGAGGACCCGGCCGAGCCGGCCGATCTTCGGCATCACGCTCGGCGTGGCGATGAGGACGTCGAAGTCGAGGAAGCCTTGGTTCTGGATCTGCTCGACGTAGTCATCGAGTCCGGCCAGGTCGGCCCCGGCGTCGAGCGCCTCCTGCTGACGGCCTTCTTCGGCGAGGACGAGCACGCGAACGGTCTTGCCGGTCCCGTGCGGAAGCGCGACGGAGCCGCGCACCATCTGTTCCGCGTGCCGGGGATCGACGCCGAGCCGGAGGTCGATGTCGATGGACTCGTCGAACTTCGCCTTCGCGGACTGCTTGATGAGACCGGCTGCCTCTTCGATCGAGAACGTGCCGCCGTTGCCGTCGGCCGCCTCGCTGATCAGTTTCTGCGCCTCGCGATAGCGCTTTCCTTTCTTAGCCATGCGATTGGAGTGCTGTGCGGTGCAAACGCCGAGCGATATCGGCTCCCGCGGGTTTATGTGTGGACGTGTGATCGTATGGACGGTTGAACGTGCGTTTGATCACACGGTCGACCCTCCATACCCCCACACCTTAGACCGGCGCGCCGCTGACGGTGATACCCATCGAGCGAGCGGTGCCTGCAATCATGAGAGCGGCCTGATCGATGGTGTGCGCGTTGAGGTCTTCCATCTTCTGCTCGGCGATCTCTTTGCACTGGTCCCACGTCACCTTGCCGACCTTCTCTCGGAGCGGGTCGCCCGCACCTTTCTGGAGGTTCGCCGCCTTCTTCAGGAGCACCGCCGCTGGCGGGCTCTTGACGATGAAGGAGAAGCTCTTATCGGCGAAGACCGTGATGACCACGGGGAGGACGAGCCCCATCCGTTCCTGCGTCTGAGCGTTGAACGCCTTGCAGAACTCCATGATGTTGACGCCCTTCTGGCCGAGGGCCGGGCCAATCGGCGGGGCTGGACTGGCCTGGCCTGCCTTGATCTGCAGCTTGATGTAGCCGTCTATTTTCTTTGCCATAGTCGGTGTGCGGTACAAGCGCCGGGACCCTGAGGCTGGTCCGGCTCCCGCTCTAAATCTTAAGGGTGATAGAACGTGGCCGAGCCCATGTTTAAGGACGAGCGACCGCCTGGTTTCCGCTTCGCGGAGGCTTCACAGCTCCGCTCCCGTCGTGGCTATGCCTCGTGCTCGACCTGGAGGTAGTCCAGTTCGAGCGGCGTCTTCCGGCCGAAGATCGAGACCATCACGCGGACCTTCATCTTGTCGGGGTAGACCTCCTCGACGAAGCCGGAGAAATTGTTAAACGGGCCGTCCACGACCTTCACGGCATCGCCTCCCTTGAACGGCATCTCGGGCTGCTCGCCGGCAGCGGCCGTCTCTTCGACGCGGCCGAGGATCCGATTGACTTCGTCGGGGCGGAGCGGCGTTGGCTCGTCGCCGGTCGAGAGGAAGCCGATGACCGAAGGGAGCGCCGAGATGATGTCGCTGAGATAGGGATCGAGATAGGCCTCGACGAGGAGGTAGCCGGGGAAGAACGTCTTCTCGCGCGTGCGTTTCTTGCCACCACGCATCTCGAAGACGGTCTCGGTCGGGATCAGGACCTCGCTGATGCGGTCCTGGAATCCTTTGAGCTCCAGTTCGTTCTGGATGGCCTCTTTGACCTTCTTCTCGTGGCCGGAAAACGTCCGTAACACGTACCACTTGCGGATGCCTTCCTGCGTCTTCTTAACCATGATTGCTGTCCTTCGCCAATGATCGGGGGAGCACACCGCTCAACCGCGCGGCGTAGCCGGTCGGGCTTAGCCGACGCCTAGCCATAGATGAACTGGAGGATCTGACTGATCCCTTTGTCCGCAAAAAAGATGAACAGCGCCAAGATGAACGAGGCGATGAGCGTCAGGCTGGTGTTGCTGACGAGCTCTTTCTGCTTCGGCCAGTGCACCTTGTTCATCTCCTTGACGACTTCCTGGATGTAGCCTGTTCCTTTGTTGTCTGCCATAGCGCTTCGCGTTTCGCGTACTGGTAAGGGCCGACCCGGCCTGGTAGCACGGGCGGCAGGACTTAGTCCTGCTGGGTTTTAGTTTTCCAATGTCGCTTGCGATGACAATTGGCGCAGAGCACGACACATTCACGTCCGAGGTATGCGGCTAAGCGAGACCAACCCCACCCATTTCGCCAAACCAAGTTGTATACACGGAGGTTGGGATCACTATCGCACAGCTCTTCGAGGTGATGATAGTCCAGAATGGCTGGGTGGTTCTCGCCACAATCGGCACACCCTCTGCTCGCTTTATACGTTTGAAGCTTCTCACTCAACCGTCGCTTCCGCTCGACCACCTTGGTCTTTGCGTGTTCGCGGTTCCGTTCGTACCACCGGCGTCTAGCTGCCTTGACCTTCTCCGGGGCTCGCATTCCAAATGCTTTGGATAAGCACGGGCGGCGGGACTCGAACCCACAACCTGCGGTTTTGGAGACCGCTGCTCTGCCAATTGAGCTACGCCCGTGTACCGAGTTCCGAATGGCGCGTGTTGCTCCCACTCGCCGTTCGTCACTCGGAACTCGAAGTTCATTAGTCGAGGATGTTGGTGACGACGCCGGCCCCGACGGTCCGCCCCCCCTCCCGGATCGCGAAGCGCAGCCCCTGCTCCATCGCCACCGGCACGATCAGCTTCACCCGGAACTGCGTGTTGTCCCCCGGCATCACCATCTC
>JBBSMX010000025.1:0-38548 GCA_038232935.1 Rhodothermales bacterium
AGGAACCGCTGCATGTGGGTGAGGATACGGAGGTAGAGGCGAAGGTTGTCGCGCAAGGCTTCGAGGCGGGTTGTTTAGCGAGAACCCGCTATACGGGCCTCAGCGGGCAACCTTCCCTTCGTTCTGGTGCGCCACCTCAAACGGAACCACTATGGACTGAAAGTCCATAGGTTGGATGCCGACTGAAAGTCGGGACTTCGGCTGAAGCCGACTCGAAGCTACACGCTCCAAGCGCGTCATTCCAGAATGAAATTCTCCGTCCCATTCGGGCCGTCTCGGTGGTGCTCCAGGTACTCGTTCACCATCTCGTCTGTAATCGCGCCCGTGCTCCACGCCCCATAGCCGATCCCCCAGAAATGCCCGCCGCCGTAGCGCTTCCTCAGCGTCGGATACTCCTGAAGCAGCTTCCGGGCGCTCCGACCCTTGATCCGCCGCATCAGATCGCTGACCGAGAGCTTGGCCGGATACGAGAGGTGGAGGTGGATATGATCGGCGCTCACCACGCCTTTGAGGATCCGCACGTCGAGCGCATCACACGACTGCCGGATGAGGTCGCGGCCCCGCTCTTGGATCTCGCCGCGGAGCACCTTCCGTCTGTACTTCGTGATGAAGACGAGGTGGACCTGGAGGGCGAAAACGCTGGGGCTGCCTCGGCGCTGCTGCATGGCCCCAACTTAAGCAGGCGTGCTGAAAGCCTCGTGCTGAAGCACGCAGCTTCTACTGGCGTGCTGGGACAGTGAAGGTGTACGTGCCCACCACGGTTTAGAGGCTACCTCACCCATCCGTTTGTCCTCGCGAACCTTTCGACTAAACCACGAGGTGTAGATTGTCTCATGGCACACGTGAACACCAACGGCAGCGCGCTTGAATACGCGGAGGTCGGCGGCGGCGACCCCGTGGTTTTCGTCCACGGCTCGGCCAGCGACTACCGGACGTGGTACCTCCAGCAGGAGGCGTTCGCGGAGCGGTTCCGCGTCATCTCCTACAGTCGGCGGTACCACTGGCCGAATGAGCCGATCCCGGACGGGGCTGACTATTCGATGGACGAGCACGTCGCGGACCTGTACGCGCTTCTCCACTCGCTCGGCGCCTCGCCAGCCCACCTCGTGGGACATTCCTACGGCGCTTTCGTCTGTCTCTTGCTCGCGATGCGGGAGCCGCAGCTCGTCCGCACCCTCGTGTTGGCCGAGCCGCCGGCCATCACGCTGTTCGTGAGCAACACGCCGAAGCCGCTGGAGCTCCTCAAGTTGTTGGCGACTCGGCCACGTACTGCAGCGGCCATTATCAAGTTAGGGGCGATGGGGCTCGGTCCCGCAAAGGCAGCCGCTGAGCGGGGCGACATGGAAAAGGCGATGCGTCTGTTCGGGACCGCTGCTCTGGGTCGTGAGGCTTACGGTCATCTGTCAGAAACACGGAAAGAGCAGGTACGCGCCAACCTCTTCAAGGCCGAGTTCCTCGGCTCTGGGTTTCCACCGCTGGAGGAAGAACCACTACGCGGCGTCCGAACTCCCACGTTGCTGATGACGGGGCGGTCGAGCCCCCGCGCGTTCCATCGGCTGGCGGACCGACTAGAGGAGCTCCTGCCCCAAGCTGAGCGCGCCGAGATTCCTGACGCATCGCACATCATGCACGAAGACAACGCACCCGCTTACAACGCCGCCGTCCTCTCGTTCTTGGAAAAGCACCGCAGGTAGCTTCTCGCGCATCTCCCCTCTGCCACGCTCCGATGCCCACCTCTCGGCTCCCGCCCTGGCCCGTGCTTTTCCTTCTTCGCTGGGCGGGCTGCGTCCCCTCGACCGGACAGGTGGAGCGCGGGCTCGAACGCGAGTTGCAGAAGCTCATCAGGCCGGCCGCGCAACGGGCCCGCGGTCTGAGAGTGGCCCTCGACCAGACCGGGCGGTGAGGCGCTCGCTTCCGGACCCGACGCCCGTAGCAGCGAAGGGCGAACGCACCGCGCACGGCGTCTCATTCGGCGAGGCGGTGCGCGTGTGGGTGAAGGTCGCCCTCTACAGCTTCGGCGGCCCGGCAGGGCAGATCGCCGTGATGCACCGGATCCTCGTCGAGGAGAAGCGGTGGGTGAGCGAGGACCGGTTCCTCCACGCGATGAACTACTGCATGCTGCTCCCCGGCCCGGAGGCCCAACAGCTCGCCACCTACGTCGGGTGGCTCCTGCACCGGGTCCGAGGCGGGCTCGTCGCCGGCGGCCTCTTCATCCTCCCCGGCTTCCTCTCGGTCCTCGCGCTCAGCGTGCTCTACGCGGGCTTCCAGGAGACGACGCTCGTGCAGGCGCTCTTCTACGGGCTCAAGCCGGCCGTGCTGGCCGTCGTCGTGGAGGCCGTCGTCCGCATCGGGCGGCGGGCGCTCAAGAACGGGGTGATGGTGGGGTTGGCGGCCGTCGCCTTCGTCGCCATCTTCTTCCTCGCCTTCCCGTTCCCTGTCATCGTGCTCGGCGCGGGGCTCGTCGGGCTCATCGGTGGGCGGCTCCGCGAGGACGTCTTCCTCGTGATCCGGGGGCACGGGGCGGACGCCTCCCCCGGCGTGTCCTTCGTCACCGACGGCCTGGCCGTCGCGGTCCGCCCCCCGCTCGCGCAGACGCTGCGAACGGCCGCCGTCTGGCTCTCCATCTGGCTGGCCCCGCTCGCCGTGCTGGCGGAGGTGCTCGGCCCGTCGAGCGTCTTCGTCCAGGAGGGGCTGTTCTTCAGCAAGGCGGCGGTCGTGACCTTCGGGGGGGCCTACGCCGTCCTCGCCTACATCGCACAGCAGGCCGTGGACACGTACGGCTGGCTCCGGCCGGGCGAGATGCTCGACGGGCTCGGCATGGCCGAGACGACGCCGGGGCCGCTCATCCAAGTGGTCCAGTTCGTCGGCTTCATGGGGGCCTACCGCTACGCCGTCGGGCTCGACCCGCTGGTGGCCGGCGTGCTGGGCTCGGTGCTCACGACGTGGGTGACGTTCGCGCCGTGCTTCCTGTGGATCTTCCTCGGCGCGCCCTACATCGAGTACCTGCGCGGGAGGAAGTCGCTCACGGCCGCGCTCTCGGCCATCACGGCGGCGGTGGTCGGCGTGATCCTGAACCTCGCCGTGTGGTTCGCGCTGCACACGCTGTTCGGGGAAGTGGACGAGGTGGTGTGGAACGGGGTGCGCCTGTTCGTGCCGGTGTGGGAGACGGTGGACGGGGCCGCGATCGCGATCGCCGTCTTCGCGGCGGTCTCCCTCTTCCGGTTCAAACTGGGCATGATCCGGACGCTGGGGCTGAGCGCGCTAGCGGGGATGATCTACTACCTGGCATTCCTGAGCGGGACCTGAAGCCGCAGGCTGCGAGTTCCTCCCGCCGCAGCGGCCGTTATCCTTTCTCTTCTCCGAGACATTTCCATGCCCGCCTCCCGGCTCCTCCCCAGATCCTTGCTCTTCCTTCTCCTATGGATCGGTTGCTCTTCGACGGGGCTCGTGGAGCGCGAGCTCGAACGCGAGTTGCAGAAGCTCATCGGGCCGGCCGACCACTACGATGTCGAGATCTCGGGGCTGCGGGCGCGCTCGGGCGAGGCGGCGCGCGTGTTCGCCGTCGGCCAGCGGGTTCGGCCGGAGGACGCGCCCGTCGTGGACCGCTTCGAACTCGACCTTCGCGGGGTGACGTATGACCGGGGCGAGAAACGGCTGGAGCGCGTCGATAGCGCATATGCGACCGCCCGCATCACGGCTCCCGACCTCGCCGCGTTTCTGGAAGCGCAGGGGAACGTTCGGGACGCCTCCATCACGCTCCGCGAGCCGGACGAGGCCACGATCCGCGTCCGGCCCGAGTTCGGCGGCATCGCGCTCCCACATGGCATCGAGGCGACGGTGACGGGCCGGCTCGAAGCGGACGGAGGCCGCGTTCGCTTCGTCGTCTCCGACGTCGAGGCAGCCGGATTGGACCTGGGCGCGGCGGCGGCGCGGCGGCTCTCCGACGCCATCAACCCGCTCATCGACCTGTCCGACACCGAGGTCCGTCTGCAGATCACGTCGGTCCGCGTCGAGAACGGAGCCGTGCTGCTCGAAGCCACGGGCAACCCGACCGGCCTGCGTTTGCGGCGCGGCTCGTGAACGAGGGCGCGGCGCTCGGTGGCACGAAACCCGACGGCGGCTGCGTTCAGTGATCGTAAGTTCACGTCCCCACGCACGCCGCCACCAATGCCCCTCGACCTCGCCGCCGCCCTCCGCCGCCACCTCCTTCAGCGCTTCCCCGCCGACCGCGACTACCCGCACGCCGCCCTCCACGCCGAGGGGATGCCGCCGCTCATCGGCGCGTTCCTCGACCGGACGCTCGACCGCTGGGTCGAGATCGAGCGGGCCCAGATCCGCTCCGACTGGTTCGACTTCGACGACGCGGAGGTGCGGGAGACGGAAGACCGCTTTTTCGACGCGCTCGCCCGTACGGCCCGCGTCCCCGCCGAAGCGTGGAAAGGAACGCTCGGCGGCACCGTGGACCTCGTCGTCCGCTTCTTGACGACGCCGGCCCGCGCCCTCACCGATGCCATCTTCGAAGGCTCGGCCGATCCACTCCCCGCCGACGAGGTCCGCGCGCGGCTGTCGATGTTCGACGCGTACCCCTACTTCGCCGAGGTCGCCGGGGCTTACCTCGAACGGAAGCAGCCCCTGCCCCTCGAACCTCCCGACCTGTTCGGCCTCCTCGACCGGATCGACCGGCGCGTCGTGAGCGACTACGGGCCGGACGATTGGGTCGCCCTCCTCACTCCGCTCTTCGGCCTCGCGCGATACGCGCCCGAGTTCGGCGGCGTCCCGGCCTCCCTGCTCAAGCGGTTCTTCGAGATGAAAGGCGAGCCCGACATCGCCGTGCGCCTCGGCAAGCACATCGGTTCAGCGTTGGACGAGGAGGCGCTCCACACGCTGCTCGTGGGGGAGCAGAGGACGGTGAACGGAGAGCACAGGCCAGTAACCGGTGAACAGAGGACCATGGACGCGGAAGCAGAGGACGCCGAGACGGAGGAGGCTGAGGCGACGGCAAACGTGGCCTCGCTCGCCGCGCCCCTCGCGCCCTCCGACCCGCCGCCCGCACTGGAGGAACCGGACACCGCCGAGCCGGAGGAACCCGAGCTGGAAGAACCCGAACCGCCGGCCAGCGAAGTGGAGACAGAGGACGAACCGGCGCTGGAAGCACTCGAACTGCCGGCCCTCGAACTACCGCCGGACGACGGTCGAGCATCGGACGAGAAACGAGGAACGAAAGACGAGGAACGGAACGTACCGGCCGAGGCCACTATCGAGCCGGCGCGCGGTGAGCCTCTCGCTGAAACCGCTCCCGACGAGCCCGAGCCCGCCGAGGCGGAGGGCGACGAGGCCGTCCCGCTCTGGCAGCGGTTCGCGCAGCACGCCTCCGAGGACGACAACGTCAACGCCCGCTTCGTCAACGGCGAAGCGCACCCCTCGGACGAGGGAGGGGCACCCACGTCCGAGTACGACGCCGCACCGCTCTGGAAACGGTTCTTCTCGCGCCCCGACGACAAGCCGTCGCCCCTTCCGCCGCTGCCCGCCAGCGAACCCGCCCCCGCGCCTCGCCCCGTGCGCCCGGCACCCACGCGTGCGGACTCGCTGGAAGAGCTGGAGCGGCGTGTGCTCGGGGCGTCCACCTCGGGGCAGCGCTCGCGCTTCGTCAAGCACCTCTTCGGCGGGGATGCCGGGAAGTACGCCACCGCCCTCCACACGCTCGACACGGCCACCTCGTGGACGGAGGCATCGCAGATTATCGCGCGCGACGTGTTCCGGCCCCTCCGCATCAACATCTACAGCGAGCACGCCGTAGCGTTCACCGACGCCGTCGAGGCGCGCTTTCGGAAGTAGGCGGTTCGGGTTGTGAGTTTGGGGTTCGGGGTCGTGGGTTTAGGGCGTGGTGTGGTAAACTCCCTGCCGCCACGCCCCGAACCCTGACCGCATCACCTATGACCCAGAACCTCATCGAAGACCTGCGGCAGCGCCGCGCCGAGGCCGCGCTCGGCGGCGGCGAAGCCCGCATCGCCAAACAGCACGAGAAAGGCAAGCTCACCGCCCGCGAGCGGCTCGACCTCCTCCTCGACCCCGGCTCGTTTCAAGAGCTCGGTGCGTTCGTCCGCCACCGCCGCACCGACTTCGGGCTGGAGCACAACCGGCCCTACGGCGACGGCGTCGTGACCGGGTGGGGCACCGTCGAGGGCCGGCTCGTCTACGTCTTCAGCCAGGACTTCACCGTCTTCGGCGGCTCGCTCTCCGAGGCTCATGCGGCCAAGATCCAAAAGGTGATGGAGCTCGCGCTCGAGAACGGCGCGCCCATCGTCGGGCTCAACGACAGTGGTGGCGCGAGGATTCAGGAGGGCGTGGACTCGCTCGGCGGCTACGCCGACATCTTCCTGCTCAACACGCTCGCGAGCGGCGTCGTCCCGCAGATCTCCGCCGTCATGGGGCCGTGCGCGGGCGGCGCGGTCTACAGCCCTGCCATCACCGACTTCGTGTTCATGGTCGAGGGGACGAGCTACATGTTCGTCACCGGCCCGAACGTCGTCAAAACGGTGACGAACGAGGAGGTGACGCAGGAAGAACTCGGCGGCGCGGCGGCGCACGCTGAGAAGAGCGGCGTCTGCCACGTCGTCGCCCGCAACGACGCCGACTGCCTGCTCCGCATCCGGGACCTGCTCGGCTACCTCCCGCAGAACTGCGAGGACCCTGCCCCCACCCGCCCCACCGACGACCCCACCGACCGCGAGGACGAGGCGCTCGATACCCTCGTGCCTGAGAACCCGTCCACGCCGTACGACATGCACGACGTGATCACCCGCGTCGTGGACGACGAGCGGTTCTACGAAATCCACGCCGACTACGCGCAGAACCTCATCGTCGGCTTCGCTCACCTCGGCGGGCGCTCCGTCGGGATCGTGGCGAACCAGCCGGCCGTGCTCGCGGGCGTGCTCGACCTCAACACGTCGATCAAAGGAGCACGATTCGTCCGGTTCTGCGACGCCTTTGGGATCCCGCTCGTGGTGTTCGAGGACGTGCCGGGCTTCCTGCCGGGGACGGACCAGGAGTGGCGCGGCGTCATCCGCCACGGGGCCAAGTTGCTCTACGCCTTCTGTGAAGCCACGGTGCCTAAACTCACCGTTATCACGAGGAAGGCGTACGGTGGAGCCTACGATGTGATGAACTCGAAGCACATCCGTGGCGACCTCAACCTCGCGTGGCCGACGGCCGAGATAGCCGTGATGGGACCGAAGGGGGCCGTCGAGATCATTTACCGCAAGCAGATCGCCGAAGCGGAGGACCCCGCTGCCGCCGATGCCCGCTTCACCGAGGAGTACCGCGAACGCTTCGCCAACCCCTACGTCGCCGCCGGACGCGGCTTCATCGACGACGTGATCGAGCCGCGTATGACGCGGAAAACGCTGATTCGGGCGCTTAACATGCTGCGCAACAAGGTCGATACGAACCCTCGAAAGAAGCACGGAAACATCCCATTGTAAACCAGCCACGGGGAGAGCCCCTGTCCCTTATAACGACGACTCAGAGAAAAACTATAACTTTGTGCTCAGAAGGGGTTGAGTCGGTCTGCTTAAAGTTATAGTTTAAGCGCATCGTCTTTCGCTCCTTTATTCCTCGCCCCTATGCTACGCTCGTTCCTCGCCCTCGCCCTCCTCTGCCTCCTCCCGCAGCTGGCTCTCGCGCAAGGCGCGCCCGACGATGCGAAGCTTTCGGCCCGCCCCGCCGAACTCCTGCCGCCGACACCGGCCGGGCGTTGGATCGAAGAGAACCTCGCGGAGAACGGTGGCTTGAGCGACGGGGACACGCTCTCGGCACCGGAGCTGGCCCGCCGCGTGGCCCGGCTCTACAGCAACCAGTCGGCGATGCTGGTGGCTGAGGTGGAGGGCGACACGGACCGCTACGAGGACCTGCTGGACGCGACGATGCGGGATCTCCGCCGGCTCGCTCAGCGGCCCGGCGTGCTGGAGCAGCCCCGCTTCCGCGAGCTCTACCGCTCCGTCCTGACCGAGTACGAGCAGTATTACGGTCCCGACGAAGACGTGGCCCTCGAACGCGGCGATGTCTTCGCCATCCGCGCCGCCATGTTCGCCGCGCTCGACAACGTGGACGAGCCACTGTTGGAGGACGTGGACCTTCCGAGCTCCGTGATGGCGACGTTCCCGATGGAGATCAACCGGGCCGTGGAGAGCCACATCCAGTTCCTCCTCCGCAAGAACGGCCACCTGCGGACGATCCGCAGCCGGGCCGAGACCTACTTCCCGATGATGGAGCAGATCCTCGCCGAGGAAGGAGTACCGGACGAGTTGAAGTACCTCGCCGTGATCGAGAGCGCGCTCAACCCGCGTGCGCACAGCTGGGCCGGGGCCTCGGGGATGTGGCAGTTCATCCCGGCGACGGGCCGTCATTCCGGCCTCACCGTGACCCGCGAGTTCGACGAGCGGCTCAACCCCGAGGCGGCGACGCGGGCGGCAGCGCGCCACCTCAAAGAGCTCTACGCCATGTTCGGCGACTGGCAGCTCGCGATCTCCGGCTACAACTGCAACCCGGCCAAGATCCGCCGCGAACTGAACCGCGCCGAAGCCCGGCTCGGCCGGAAGGCAACATTCTGGGACATCTACGACCACATCCCGCGCGAGACGCGTGGCTACGTCCCGGCCTACATCGCCACGGCGCTGATCATGTCCAACCCGGACGCCTTCCACCTCCCGCCCGTGCAGAGCGCCCCGCGCTACGAGTTCGACCTCGTCCCCGTCCGGGGCGGCACGACGCTGGTAACGGTGGCCCAATACGCAGGCACCGACCTCCGCACGCTCCAGGCGCTCAACCCCGCGCTTCGCCGCTTCCGTGTGCCGGAGTCCTCGGCCACACACATGATCCGGATCCCTGCCGGCCACTACGCCCGCCACACCCGCACGCTGGACCGCCTCGCGGGAACGCGTGTGGCGTCGTCCGCCGCCCCGCGCACGGTCACCTATCGCGGCAGCAGCCGCCGGGTCATCGCCTTTGCCTCGCAGCAGGATAACGCCCGGCTCAGCGGGGCCGGCCCGTCAGCGCCGCTCGTCCCCGTCAGCGAAGTAGCGGCGAACGTCCGCGGTGGCCGCTCCGCCACGCCTGCTCCGAGCCGCCCCGCCTCGCAGACGCGCTCCGCGGCCCCGACGACGCAGCGGATCCGCTACCGCGTCAAGCGTGGCGACACCCTCATCGAGATTGCCCGCAGCCACGGCGTCACCCTCAGCCAGCTCCGCGAGTGGAACAGCATCCGGGGCTCGAAAATCCGCATCGGCCAGCGGCTGACGATCCACAAGCCGCACAGCAGCCGGGGCTGATCGTTCGGCCTCGTATCCGTGCAGCGAGGGTCCCATCGAGAGCACCCTCGCTGCACGGATACGAAAGGGGTCAGCGGACGAGCATCACCTTCTGCGACTGCCGCTGCCCGTCTGCCTCCAGCACCACGAGGTACACCCCCGAAGCGAGACGATTCCCGTCGAATGTTGCTCTGTGCGCACCCGCCGCCATCTCGCCGTCGGCCAGCACCGCCACCCGCCGCCCGAGCACGTCGAACACCGAGAGCCGCACCCGCCCCGACTCCGCCACCGCGAACGGCACCGTCGCCGCCGAGCGGAACGGGTTCGGATACGCCGCCCCCAGCGCGAACGCCACCGGCTGCCCCGGCGCGTCGTCTTCAGTGTCCACCGGAACCGTCGGCGAGTGGAACCGGATGAGAGTCCCCACCGGCGGCGTGGTGCCGTCCCCCGCGAGGTCAGCCAGCACCATCCCGGCCAACCCGCCGACGGGCACGACGAAGCGGTTGCTCGCGTCGCGGTAGCAGAAGTCGATGTAGTAGTCCTGCGTCCGGCAGGCCCTAACATCTGGCGGATCATCCGGGAACCCCGAGTATATCCTCACAGAATCTACTTGCGTGTCGCCGTCGGTGTCGGGGTCGTAGGTTCCGCCCGGCCCGCCGAAGCCGTCGGCGGCAGCGGCGAAGAGGTCGTAGCCGTCCGGGCGGTCGGGCATCATCCAGAGCACGCGGTGGGTCACCCCGAGCGCGAGGGTGTCCTCGCCTGCAATCACGTCCTGCGCCGTGGGGAAGGCGTCCTCCCAGTCCACGAGCACCGCCGCGCTATCGGGGGCGCGGAGGATGGGGATCATGCGGGTCTCGTCGCCGGGCTCGTCGGTGCCGACGTTCCACAGCTCGAAGGGGACGCTGGCGATCTCGTCGTCTCCGATGCCGGGGGCGACGTCGGCGTAGACGGCGAGGCAGGTGCCGGGCGTGGCGCACGCCTCGGTGAAGCGCATCTCGAAGTCGTCGTCCTCAATGATCCTAGCGTACAGGGCGATCTGGCCGAGGTTGTTGCCGGGGGTCGTCACGACGTAATCGGCCGTCGAATTGGGGTCGAGCCAGACCGTGTTGCCGCCGAAGAACCGGCAGCCGAAGTCGTCGATACCCGGCGGGCACACCTCGGCACCGGGGTAGGCCACCTCGATGATGCCGTAGCCTTGCGCGAAGAAATCGGGCATCGTGCGGAAGGTGGTGAACGAGCGGACCTCGCTGAAGGGGCTCTGCGCCGGACCACCCTCGGCGCGCACGCGCCACGCGAAGTCGAGCGTGAGGTAGGGCGGGAAGACGAGATCCGGTGTGGCCGTCGTCCGTCCCCCGAGCACGAGGAACCGCTGCGCCTCCTCGAAGTCGGGCGCACCATCGCTCGGGTCGAGGGTGACCTCGAGGATGTAGCGCGTCGCGCCCTCGACGGGCCTCCAGGAGAAGGGGACGGGTTCGTCCAGAATGGCAGCTCCGTTGGTGGGGAGGAGAAGTCCGGGTGCGGCGAGGGGCTCGGGTTCGAAGGGCGGAAACGGGACGAAGAGCCCACCCGCGTCGTAGAGCGCCTGCACCTCGTCGGAGGCCGCCTTCAGCACCGTCACCGAATTGAGGTGGTTCGCGCCGGCGGCGAAGAGGATCGCGAAGTCGACCGTGTGCGTGCCGCCGGGCGGGATCGTGAACGCCCCCGTCGAGATCACCTGCCGCCGGTCGCCGGTGAAGTTGTCGGTGCCCTCGCCGTCGTAGTTCACCTCGCTCCAGAACTCCTCCCGCTCGGGGTCGCCGTAGAAGGCCCACGGCGTGACCTCCCCGGGCGTCTGGTAGCCGAGGCCGAAGGCCGTAATCTCGGTGCCGTTCCCCCACAGGCCCTGCAGGTAGTTGTAGTACTCCGCTCCCGTCGCGGGGTCGCCTGTGCCGGGCGGCCCGCCGCCGATGAAAAAGGTGTGGGAGGCCGCGCCGGTGAGGAAGTCGTACCCGACGGCGGGCGGCGGTGAGCCGTAGACGTCGTCGTCGTTGGTGCCGTTGTAGGTGAACGCTAGGCTCCGCGTCGAGTCCACGCCGATGTAGTCGTCGCCCGCGTCGCCGAGGTCGGGGTCGGTGAAGAACCCGAAGTGCGCTTCGGTGAACGGCGCGGCGTTCCGGTTGACGAGCTCGTAGCGGTAGAACGTCCCGCTATAGAGCGCCGCGCGCTCGTCGGCGACCGAGAACGCCGAGACTCGCACCTCCAGCCCAATCGGCTCCGTGTCCGTCTCGTTGTGCTCGTTGCCCACGTCGTTCATCACCCAGAACGCCGTCTGGTGCCCGTAGACGAGCGGGCGGTCGCCGCCCGCGAGGTCGTAGTTCCCCGGGACGCCGTCACCGTCGACCACCGGCGCACCGAGGGCCACGGGCCACTCGGCGAGGTCGGGCGTGGCCGTGCCGGTGGCCTCGTAGTCGAGGACGTCGGCGCGGCTGACGACGAAGATCCGGTCGAAGGCCGAGCAGTCGGTGGGGTTGGGGAGGGTCGCGTCCTCGTTGAGCGGGCCGGGCCAGAACTCGAACTGCGCGTAGCGGGAGCCGGCAGCACGGAGGTCGCCACCGATGAGACCCCCGACCCAGATCCCGGCGGCGAAGATCGGGGAGGTACCGAAGTCCTGCGGCACTGTGTATTGGGCACTGGCCGTGCTGGAGTAGAAGAGGCTGCCGGTGTTGAAGAGGCGGGCGCGGACGTCGCTCACGTCGAGGGTGCCGGCGGCGGTGCCGAGGGCGCAGGAGCCGGGCGTTTGCGCGAGGACAGGAGCCGCCGAGAGGAGGAGAGCGAGTGCGGTAACGAGGCGCATGGGAACAGGGGATGGATGAGCAGGCTGGTATCAGCTTAGGGGCCAGCCAATTAGGAGTCAATCCATTACCGGGTGCCCCAGCCTACGGCTCGCGCTCGGGGTAAGCCACAGGGTGGAGGAGGACCGATGCCGTTGCAACGACGGCCGGGGAGGCATGGCGGAGCGGGATTCGTTGTGCGGATGGGCGTATCCTCTTGTGTTGGTGCAACAAGTGGTGTAACCTGCAAACGTCAACGCTTACCACCGGTGTCGCGACGGATGCGGCGATCTCTATGAGTTCGATGCCCATGCAGGGAGAAGTAACCCGGTTGCTCCGGACGATGCGTGAGGGCGAGCGCAGCGCCTTCGACGACCTGTTCCCTCTCATCTACCGCGAGCTCCACGCCCTCGCCCACCGTCAGCTCGCCGCCCGCCGGCCCGGCCAGACGCTCAACTCGACGGCCCTCGTCCACGAGGCCTACCTCAAGCTGGTGGGCCAGTCCAACGCCGTCTGGCAGGACCGGAAGCACTTCTTCGCCGTCGCCGCCACCGCGATGCGGCACATCATCGTCGATTACGCGCGCCACCGCCGAGCCCTCAAGCGCGGCGGCAACGTCCAGCCTACCCTGCTCGACGAAGACCGGATGGCCGTGCCGGTGGACGAGCGCGCTGAAGAGATCCTCGCGCTCGACGGCGCGCTGGAGCACCTGAGCGCCCTCGACGAGCGGCTGGCCCGCACCGTCGAGCTCCGCTTCTTCGGCGGGCTCTCCGTCGAAGAGACGGCCGAGGTGTTGGACGTATCCGAGCGGACGGTGAAGCGGGACTGGCGCAAGGCGCGGGCGTTCCTCTACCAGATGCTCAAAGAAGGAGACCTCGCCTGATCCGTCGTGTCTAGCTCCGCTGTTCTCCCCGCATCCCCCGGTGCCATGCACGCGATCGACCCCGAACGCTGGCAGCGACTCGCCCCCCTGCTCGACGAGGCCCTCGACCTCCCGCCCACGGCCCGCGCCGCCTTCCTCGACGTCACCTGTGTGGGACCCGACGGGACCCCCGACGCCGCGCTCCGCACCGACCTCGAAAACCTCCTCGCCGCCGACGAAGAGGCCGGCGACTTCCTCGACGACTCGGCGGCGGATTGGGCGGCTACGGTCCTCGAAGACATCGAGCGCGCCACGGCGGAGCCCACGCTCGGCGTCGGCGAGCAGGTCGGGCCGTACCGGATCGTCCGTGCGCACGGGCAGGGCGGGATGGGGACCGTCTACCTCGCCGAGCGCGCCGACGGGCAGTTCGAGCAGCAGGTGGCGCTCAAGCTGATCCGGCCCGGCATGGGCCGCCACGAGATCCTCCGGCGGTTCCTCCAGGAGCGCCAGATCCTCGCCCGCCTCCAGCACCCCAACATCGCCCGCCTCCTCGACGGCGGCATCACCGAGTCCGGGCAGCCCTACTTCGCGATGGAATTCGTCGACGGCGAGCCCATCACGGACTACTGCGACACGCGCCGCCTCGACCTCGACGAGCGGCTGCACCTGTTCCGCGCCGTCGCCGAGGCCGTGGCCTACGCCCACCGCAACCTCGTCGTCCACCGCGACCTCAAGCCCTCGAACATCCTCGTCACCACCGAGGGCGACGGCCCGCCCACGGTGAAGCTGCTCGACTTCGGGATCGCGAAGCTGCTCCACGAGACGGACTCCGAGGACACCCTCATCGAGACGCGGGCCGGCCTGCAGGTGATGACCCCGGAGTACGCCGCCCCCGAGCAGGTCCGCGGCGACCCCGTCACAACGGCCACGGACATCTACGCCCTCGGCGTGGCCCTCTACGAGCTGCTGACCGGCCACCGGCCGTATTACTTCGAGCGGCGCTCCCCCGCCGAGATCGAGCGGGTGGTCTGCGAGCAGGAGCCCGAGCGGCCAAGCGCCGTCGTGGGCCGCACCCAGTCCGTCCGGCTCGCAGATGGCACGATGGACACGCTCACCCCGTCTGCTGTCGCGGCCGCCCGCGCCACGCCGGAGAACCGGCTCCGCCGCCGCCTCAGCGGCGACCTCGACACGATCCTCCTGAAAGCGCTGCGGAAAGAGCCGCACCGGCGCTACGCCTCGGCCGAGGTGCTCGTGGACGACCTCCGGCGCTACCAGGCCGGCCACCCCGTGATGGCGCGGAAGGAGACGGTCGGTTACCGGGTAGGCAAGTTCGTCCAACGCCACCGCATGGGTGTGGCGACGACCCTCGTGGTCGTGGGCCTGATCGTGGCGGGGCTGATGGGCACGATGACGCAGACGCGGGCGGCGGCGCGCGAGGCCGAGCGGACGGCGGCGGTGAAGGACTTCCTCGTGAGCCTGTTCGAGTTGTCGGACCCGGCGGAGGGGCCGGGGCCGGAGGTCTCCGCCCAGGACCTGCTGACCCAGGGCACGGCGCGGGTGGAGGATGAGCTTGCCGGGGAGCCGGCACTCCAGGCCGAGATGATGACCGTCTTGGGCAACATCTACGTCAAGCAGGGCAACTTCGAGCAGGCGCAGTCGCTGCTCGAGCGGGCCCTCGCGCTGCGCCGGTCCGTCTACGGCCCTGAGAACGCCGAGGTGGCGGCTAGCCTCCACGCCCTCGGCGAGCTCGCCCTCGACCGGAGCGACTTCGCCGCCGCCGAGCAGCAGAGCCGGGCCGCCCTCGCCATGCGCCAGAAGGTGCTCGGTGCCCACCACCCCGACGTGGCCGTGACCATGGGCCAGCTCGCCCTCGCGCTCCTCCGCAAAGGCCAGTACGACGAGGCCGAGCCGCTTTTTCGAGAGGCCCTCGTCATCAGCCGAGCCCACCACGGCTACACGCACCGAGAGGTCGCCGACCTCCTCAACGACTTCGTCCTCCTGCGTCGCGCGCAGGGCAGATACGACGACGCCGAACGCCTCGCCCGCGAATCGCTCGCCCTCTACCGGATGCTCCTCGGCGACGACCACCTCACCACGGCGACGGCGATGAATAACCTCGCCACCGTCCTGCGGGATCAGGATAAGCTGGACGAGGCCGAGGCGCTCTACCGTCAGGTGCTCGCCATCAACCAGAAGCGGCTCGGCGAGGACCATCCGTACATCGCCACCGTCACCAACAACCTCGCCTCGATTCTGATCGAGCGCGGGGCCTACGACGAAGCGGAGGGGCTCCTGCAGCGGGTGATGGCGCTCGACCTCAGGAAATTCGGACCGAAGCATCGCTACATCGCCCTCGTCCAGCGCCACCTCGCCGAGGTCAACCTCGCGCGGGGGGACCTCGGCGAGGCGGAGTGGCTGGCGGGGAACTCCCTCGCGCTCAACCGCGAGCTGTTCGGAGACCGGCACCCGAGCGTCGGCGAAGGCTACGTCACCCTCGCCAACGTGCTACAGGCGCGGGGGGCGTTCGAGGAGGCGGCTCCGCTTTACCAGCGGGGACTCGACGCGCTGCGGGCGACGCTCCCCCCGGACCACCCGGACATCGCCGCCGCCCTCCTCGGCCAGGGCCGGCTGATGGTCGCGGAGGGCCGGCTCGTCGAGGCCGAGCCGCTGCTGCAGGAGAGCCTCCGCATCCGGCAGGCCACGTTCGGCGAGGGCGACCCGCGCACGGCCGAGGCGCGCACCGCGTTGGGGATCTGCCTGATGCAGTTCGGCCGGTACGAGGCTGCCCGCCCGCTCCTCGTCTCCGCCTGCGACATCCTCCTCGCCAAGCGAGGCGACGCCCACCCCCTCACCCGGCAGGCGCTCGCCGCCCTCAGCGAACTCAACACGGTCGATGCCCGGGCGGCGCGTTCGCGCTCGAACGGGTAGGGACCCCGCGCGGCGATTACCGTGGGGTGATCAACGGAACACCACCTCGTGAATCACCTCGCGTCCGAGCTCCGCGTTGAGCCGCTCGCACCACGCGCGGCGCTGGAGGTGGAGCTGATGCCGCCAGGTCGCCGAGCGGATCTTGACGAACAGCTTGCCGTCGCGGACCCACGCCTGCTCCGTCATCGCGTTGATCTGCGGCCCGGCGAGGTGCGCCCACGTCTCCACGGCGCGGACCTCGTCGATCTTCTCCCGGTAGCCGAGCCGGTCGATCAGCTCGCGCATGACGGTGCCGAGAGGCTGGGGCTTGTTGGAATAGGCCATGAGCGGGAGAACGTGAGCGGGCGCAGCGGCGTTATGGGGGACCCGAATCAAATGTACTCCGTCCACCCCCGCTCTGCCATGCGTCTGCTGCCCGCTCTCCTCTTCTCTCTCCTCCTCGCCGGCTGTGCGCCCGATGCACCCGGCTCCGGCGAGGCAGAACCGTCTGTGCGGACCGCCGCAACGATGCCGGGATCGGAGACGCTCTCCGGCGAGATTCGCACGGAGCCCCTCACGCCGCAGACCTACCGGCTGGGACTCGACGACCTGCCGGCGCCCTACGCCACCGAGTCGGCGCGGAAGAGTCCGAACGTCGTGGACGTGCCCGCCGACCCCGTGCTCTACGTCCCCGAGGGCTTCCGGGTGAACGTCTACGCCGCCGACCTCGACCAGCCACGCTGGCTCGCGCTCACGCCCGAGGGCGACGTGCTCGTCACCGAGACGCGCGAGAACCGCATCCGCCGGCTCCGCGACACCGACGGCGACGGGGCCGCCGATTCCGTCACCACGTTCGCCGACGAAGGCAACGGCCTCAATATCCCCTTCGGGATGGCCTTTGCGGACGGCTCGTTCTTCCTCGGGAATACGGACGAGGTGAGGCGCTATCCGTACACGGACGCGGGTCGGGTCGAGGGCGAGGGCGAGCGGATCGCCGAGCTGCCGGGCGGCGGCTACAACCAGCACTGGACCCGGAACGTCGTCGTCAGCCCGGACGGGGACCCATCGGGCCCGTGGCTCTACGTCTCCGTCGGGTCGAAGTCGAACGCGGACCCGGAGCCGCTGCCGCGCGCGTCGGTCCAGCGGATGCGGCTCGACGGCTCGGAGCAGACGACGTTCGCGCACGGCCTCCGCAACCCCGTCGGGCTGGCCTTCCACCCGCAGACGGGCGCGCTCTACGCGGCGGTCAACGAGCGCGACGGGCTCGGCGACGGGCTCGTGCCGGACTATCTCACCAGGGTTCAGGAGGGCGAATACTACGGCTGGCCCTACGCCTACCTCGCCCCGCAGAACCTCGACCCGCGTTTGAGCGAGGATGGACGGAGCGAACGGCCCGATCTCACGGCACAGACCGTCACGCCGGACGTACTGTTCGAAGCGCACTCGGCCGCGCTCGGGCTTCAGTTTTATGACGGCACGGCGTTTCCCGAGCGGTACCGGGGCGGCGCGTTCGTCGCGTTCCGAGGCTCGTGGAATCGGAGCCGGGGCACGGGCTACAAGCTCGTCTTCGTCCCCTTCGCCGACGGCCGGCCGACGGGCGGCTACGAGGACTTCCTCACCGGCTTCCTCACCAATCCGGCCGGGCCGACGACGTGGGGCCGCCCCGTCGGCGTGCTCGTGCTGCCGGACGGGAGCCTGCTCTTCACGGAGGAGATGAACGGGCGGATCTACCGCGTCAGCTACGGCGGCTAGCTCCTCCTCACCGCACGATGAGGAGCTTCCGCGTCACGGTCGCCCCTCCACTCGCCACGAGGCGCACGACGTAGAGCCCCGCCGGCAGCGACCCCGGCACTGCCCACGCTGCGTCGTGCACGCCCGCCGCTTCCGGCTCGTCCGCGATCTCCGCTGCGCGGCGGCCCAGCACGTCGAAGACCGCGAGGCGCACCGGCCCCGCCTCCGCCAGCGCGTAGCGCACCTGCACCGTCTGCCCCGCCCGCGCCGGGCTCGGATAAACCGAGAGCGAGGGACCGCGCTGCGACGCCGGTGCCCCCGGCTCGGCCGCCACCGGCGGCACCGCCGCGAGCTCGAAGAGGTACCCCGCCCCCGCTTGCTCCCCCCGCTCGTCGTCGAAGAAGTATCCGTTCACTACCGACTGCCTCCCCACGGCCCACGCCTCCGATCCCAGCGACTGCGACGGCAGATATCGCAGTTCCGCCGCCAGTTCCCACAACGGCGATGCCGCGCTCCCCTCGTTCCGGTACAGGTACGCCTCAAGATTCGTCGACACCACCGCGAGCGCGCCCGTGCCACCGGCCCCGTCCGACCCCGCCCACAGCGCGCCGCCCGCTCCGAACCCGAACGTCTCCGGCACCGGCGAGGGGAAGCGGGCCTCCTCAACCCAGCCGCCGAAGGGACCCTCCCCGGTGTAGCGGAAGAGGTAGGCCGCCCCGCCCTGCGCCGTCACCCGCCCCGCCCCGAGGAGGACGAGGTCGCCGTCGAGGGCGCGCGCACCGCCGAGCGGGGGGTCCGACGGGTCGCTCCCGGCGAAGACGGCCTCCGCCTCCCACGACGCGTTGAGGGCCTCGGCCGTTCGTCGCCAGAGGGTGCGCCCGATGAGCAGGGCCGCCCCACGGGCGGCCGAAGCGGGGCCAGGCGCGGCCCCGGCGAGGGCGGCGTTGGCGGAGGAGGTCGGGGGGAGGGAGAAGCCGATTTCGAGGACCTGCTCGGGGGTCCAGCGGGCGGACTCCGCCTCGGGCTCGCGTCGCCAGAGGTAGACGGCGGTGCCGCTCCAGGCAGCGGCCCAGACGGAGTCCCCCGCCGCGTTGGCGGTGAGGGCGACGGCCCCGCCGGTGTAGTCGAACGCCTCCACCCCCTCCGGGATCAGCTTCGCCTCGCGCGTCCATCGTCCCGTCGTTGCGTCGCGGCGAAAGACGTAGGCCGCTCCAGTGTTGATCTCGCTCTGGAACATCGAAAGGGATTCTTGGGGTGCTCCCGCGAGGGAGAAGGTTTCTCTCGCCGAGTTGCTCAGAAGAGCGACGGCCGACCCGAGATGGGTACTCTGCTCGAAGGGGGCCGAGGGACGGAGTTCCGTCTCTTGCTCCCACCCGGCGAGGGGGCCGGCCCCGGTGTAGCGAAAGACGTAGACGGCTCCCCCGTCCACACCGGGGGAATCGACCCCGTAGGCCCCTACGACGAGGAGGCTCTCGGCCGCAGCGAAGGCCGCACCGAAGAGGTCGAAGCGATCCGTCTCCTCTGCCCAGAACTTCAGCGGGACGATCTCGACGGGGCTCGGCTGCGCCCGCACGACTGAGGGTAGCGCCAGGGCCAACAGAACGAGGCTGAGAGGAGAGCAGCGCACACGCACGAGTCTACTAGCAGGAGACCGACAGGGAGGGGAACGGACACCCCCTGGCCGAGACATCATTCGCACCAAGGTAATCGTCGCAAGCGGCGGAACCATGCTCTCGGCCGTCCCGCGTTACCTCCGCCGCGCTTTCCCCGGCTGACACTTGGCGACGCCGCTATCTTCCCACCCCCCGTCCTCTGTTCGCCTCTATGCTCCGCTCACTCGCCCTTTTCCTCGCCCTCGTTCCGGCCGCCCTCGCCCAGACCGCGCCGGGTGCGGTGCCCGACACCCTCATCGTGGACGTGCGCGCGGCGATGCGGCTGGCGCTCGACGGGAGCCCCGAGGTCGCCATCGAACGGGCGGGGCGCGACTTCGCGGCGGCGCGGGCGAGCCAGGCGCGGGCGGCCCGCTTCCTCACCGAGTTCAATCTCACCACGGGCCACGCCATCGCCCCCGGCCTCGACCGCAACGGCTCGACGCTCCCCGGCGACGCGCTCTACCTCGACCCCGACGTCCGCAACGATTGGAACGACGTCCGGCCCTACAACGAATTCAAGGCTGAGGCCCTCCAGCCGCTCTTCACGTGGGGCCAGCTCAGCGGGACGATCCGCGCCGCCGAAGCGGGCATCGCCGTCGAGGACGCCGTCGTCGCGGCGAAGGCGGGCGAGGTCGCGCTCCGCACGGGCGAACTCTACTACAACCTCCTGCTCACCGACGCCCTCGCCGCGATTGCCGTCGAAACCGGCGACGCGCTCGGCACCGCGAAAGGCGAGTTGCAGCGGTTGCTCGACGAGGGTGACGCCTCGGTGTCCGACGCCGACCTCTTCCAGCTCCGCCTCTTCGAGCAGGAATACCTCCGGCGACGCGCCGAAGTCGGGGAGCAGCAGGCGCTCGCGGCCTCGGGGCTCGGGCGGCAGATGCTGCGGCCGGGCGTGGTCGTGCGCGGCGGAACGCTGGAGCCGGTCACTTTCGAAATCGAAGACATGGCGACGTATCAGGCGCTCGGGCTCGCGCATCGTCCCGAACTGCGGCAGGCGGCGGCGGGATTGCGGGCGCGCGACGCGCTCGTCGCGGTCGCGAAGTCGGACTACTACCCCAAGCTGTTCGTCGGCGGGACGGCGAGCGGGCGCTACGCGGCGGGCCGCATCCAGCAGGGCAACCCGTTCGTCAGCGACTCGTACCTCGGCTCGTCGGTGCGCTTTGGGCTCGGTCTGCGGCAGAACCTCACGTTCTTCCAGACGAAGGCGAAGGTGGCGCAGGCCGAAGCCGAGCGGAACGAGGTCCGCTTCCAGCGCGAGGCCGCCGAGCAGCTCGTGCTCTTCGAGGTCGAGCAGGCATACCGACAGCTCCGCATCGCCGAGGCCGCGCTCGCGGCGCGTGACGAAGTGGTCAGTATCAGCGGCGAGTGGCTGCGGACCGAGCAGATCAACTTCGACCTCGCCCTCGGCGACGTGGACGACCTCATCGCCGCCGTCCGCGCCGACCTCGAAGGGCGGGCCGCCCGCCTCGATGCCGTCAAGACGTACAACGTCGCCGTGCTCCGGCTTCTCCAGGCGGCCGGCGTGCTCGCGGAGCGCGTCGAGCGCGGCACGCTGTTTGAACAAGTAATCGACGACTGATGTATCCCGATTCCCACCCTTTCGCGGGCTCCGGCCCGCCGCTCCAGCCAGACACTCCGACTCCGATGCTAAACAGATTCCTTCCCCTCGTTCTCGCGCTACTCGCTCTCGTGGCCGCCGTGCCCGCCTCGGCGCAGTCCGGCGAGATCCAGCAGATGCTCCGCCAGCGCGACGCCGAGATCAAGTCCATCCTCGGCCCGAGCGGCACGCCGACGGCCGCCCAGCGCGAGAAGCTCCGCACCGTCGTCAACGGCGTCATCGACTTCGAGGCGATGGCGAAAGGGGCACTCGGCCTGTACTGGAGCGAACTCAGCGCCGCCCAGCGCACGGCCTTCGTCGATGTCTTCGGCGGCGTCGTCCGCGCCCAGTCCCTCGCCGACCTCAACCTCTACCGCGCCCGCGTCAGCTACGGCGAGGTGGACGTGAAAGGCAACACCGCCATCGCTCACACGACCGCACGCTCCGGCGACGTGGAGGCCGCGGTCGATTATGCCCTCGCCAAAAAGGGCAGCACGTGGGTCGTCACGAACATCGTGATCGACGGGACCGGCACGGTGGAGGGCTACGCGACCTCGTTCCAGCGCGTGATGAAACGGCAGGGCGCGGAGGCGGGCTACGAGAAGCTGATGCAGAGCCTCCGCACTCGGCTCGCCCGCGCGGGCTGATCTGCTCGATCCTGTGGTAACCGGCTTCTACCCGCCAACCGGGGCGGTGACGACGAAGAACCCGCCTTCGGTGCCGCGAAACGCTGCGGGGTCGAGAGCCGGAAACGCCGCGTCCGGGCGGGCGGTGACGACGAGTACGCGGGTGCCGGGACGGTAGCGGGCGAGGTGCTCGGGCACGCCGAGCCCGCCCTCGCTGTGGAAGGTCCCGTTGAGGTGCACGGCGAGGTAGCCCGGATGCCCGTCCAAAAACGACGCGAGTGCCCAGCCCATCGAGGCGTCGCGGAGGTTCTGCGCGGCGAGCAAGTTGCTCATATCCGGCGCGCTACCGTGGACGGGAGCCGCTTCTGTCAAAGTCGAATCCGCCGAGGCATCGCTTGCGGTGGCATGACCGTGGCCCATCATCTCCTGCATGAGCGCGGTGAACTGTGCCTCGAGCGAGTCGGAGGCAGGCGCTACGTCGGGCGGTAGCGTCGTTCGGGCGGCGACGGAGAGGCTGTCGAGCGCAGCGGGGCCGAGCCGGGAGATGCGGCTGACGTAGCGCTGCGGCGCGTTCGCGGCGATCACAGGCAACCCGTGCTCGCGTGCGAACTCTACGAGCGGGCGGTAGTCCGTGGCGTAGTTGCCCCACGGACGGGCGGCAGCGAGGAAGTCACGCTCGCGGACGAGTCCGGCGAGGTATTCGTCGAGCACGCCCTGCACGTCGCGCTCGAACATTTCGAGGGAGAGCGTGACGGGCCGGTCGAGCGCGTGGGCCGCCTGCAGCAGCCGGAGTTGGAGGGCGTGCGTCGTCGCATCGTCATGCGTCTCGCCGAGGAAGACCACGTCTGCCTCGCGCATCGCCGCGACGAGATCGTCGAGCGAGGCCGGGGCTCCGGCGGCGGTGTAGACGCGGAACGGCTCGGGCATCGCATCGGCGGATCGCACCGAGTCGGCGGGAGCCGAGCCGGTCGGTTGGGCCGTGACGCAGCCGGGGGTCGCGAACGCGAGCAGGAGCGCGACGAGAACGGGGGCGCGCATCCGCTACCTCCGGTTGCCCCGGTCGCGGTCGCTCGGGCGGCGTTCCTGCCGCTCCTGTTCTTCCGCCTCGCCCTCGGTCGCGTGGAGGCTCTCGTGGTAATACTCGTCGAGGAGCATCGCGAGGAGCTCCGGCTCATCCTCCGCGATCAGCCGCTGGGCGAGCGGGACGAACCGTTGCATCCGCTCGCACTCCATCCGGGTCTTGTTGCGGAGCTCCTCTTCGAGCAGCACCACGAGCCGCTGGCTGACGCGCGCGGCCACCTCCTCATCCGTCGGCACGGGCGGCTTGTCGAACTCGATGTCGTACTTCTTCCCGATCTCGTCGAGGTCGCGCTCGGTCTCGGACGTGACGAGGCTGATGGCGACGCCGGTCTTGCCGGCGCGGGCGGTGCGGCCGGCGCGGTGGATGTAGTACTCGCGGTCCTGCGGCACGTCGTACATGAACACGTGCGAGAGGTCCGAGATGTCGATCCCGCGCGCGGCGACGTCGGTGGCGACGAGGAAGCGGAGCTCGCCCTTGCGGAGGCGGCCCATGACCTCTTCGCGCGCGCTCTGCGTGAGGTCGCTGGAGATCTCGGCGGCGTCGTGGCCGAAGTTGCGGAGGAAGGCAGCGAGGTACTCGACCTCGCGCCGGGTGTTGGCGAAGATGATCGCCGCGTCCGGGTTCTCCAGCTCGATCAGCCGGACGAGGGCGCGGTCCTTGTCCATCGCGCTCACGCGGTAGGCGCGGTGGTCCATCGCATCGACGTGGACGCGGCCGGACGAGAGGGTGAGGAAGCCGGGCTTTTGCAGGAACTCCTCGCCCATCCGCTGCACCTTGAACGGCATCGTGGCCGAGAACATGTAGCTCTGGCGGTTGCGCGGGAGGAAGCGCTGGAGCTTCTTCATCGCGGGGTAGAACCCCATCGAGAGCATCTCGTCGGCCTCGTCGAGGATGAGGATGCGGAGCCCGTCGAGCCGGAGCGTCCCCTTGTCGAGGTGGTCGAGCACACGGCCCGGCGTGCCGACGACGAGCTGCGCGCCCTCTTTGAACGCGCTCACCTGCGGCCCGTAGCCGACGCCGCCGTAGACCGCGACGGCGTGGAGCCGCTCCTCTTCAGGCCGCCCGCCGTTCATCCGTTCGAACTCGCTGAGGATCTGCCGCGCCAGCTCGCGCGTCGGGCCGAGCACGAGCGCCTGCATCTCCTTCTTGTGCGGGTCGAGGAGCTCGAGGAGCGGGAGGAGGAAGGCCCCCGTTTTGCCGGTGCCGGTGCGGGCCTGCACGATGAGGTCCTGCCCGGCGAGGATGTAGGGGACGGCGCGTTGCTGGACCGGCATGAGGCTCGGCCAGCCCACACCTTCGACGCCGTCGCGGAGGGCGGGCGGCAGGTCCTTCACGTCCATCGGGGGGAGCGCGGGGTCGGGCTCCTGAAATCGTTCTTTGGCTTGCTGCTTGCGTTTGTCGTCCTGCGCCTTCTGCGTCAGGTCGATGACGGCCTTGTACACCATGCGAGGGTCTCCGGGTTAAGTCGCTGCGCTAAAAGTACGCCACGCCGGAGGGTCCGAGGAACGCCGCCGCCGGCCCCTTCACCGAAAAGGCGTGGCGCTACGGGGCAGGGTAGGCGTACAACGTACTCAGCCCAAGCGGAATCCCGACCCTCCAGTAGTTTGCAACCTTCTATGTGGTCACGACTCTCCCCGAAAACCCGGCGCAACATCCTGCGGATCGTCCCCTTTGGGGTGATCTGGTTCGTTCTGTTGCAGGTCTTCCTGCTCTCGGACTACGCAGCGACCGGAAGCCTGTCGAATGTGGCCGACGGAGGCATCGCACTCGATTGGAGGACCTACTTCTTCGCCAGCGTGGCCACCATCGTCGTCGGGTGCCTGGTCGGGGCCGTCGAACTCCTCTACCTGAACCGGCGACTCGCCATGTTCAGCCTCGGGACGAAGCTGGTCGTGAAGACGCTGTTCTACATCGTTCTTCTCGCGTCGGTCACCCTCATCACGTACCCCATCGCGGCGGCGATGGAGATGCAGGTCGGGCTGACGGACGAGCGCGTCTGGACACGGCTCCAGGGATTCCTGATCAGCAGGATGGGCCTGAGCAACGTGGTCCAGCTCACGACCCAGCTCGTCGTCTCGCTGTTCTACGGCGAGATCAGCGAGCACATGGGACCTCACGTGCTGACCAACTTCGTGACGGGACGCTACCACACCCCCAAGGAGGAGCGGCGGGTCTTCCTCTTCTCTGACATGAAGTCGTCCACACGCATCGCCGAACGGCTCGGCCACGCCCGGTACTTCTTGTTGCTCCGGGCGTATTACGACGCCCTCGCCGATGCCATCGTCGATCACGGGGGCGAGGTATACCAGTACATCGGAGACGAGATCGTCGTGTCGTGGCCTGAGGAGGTTGGACTCCGCGACGCCAACTGCATCCGCTGCGTGCTCCAGATGAAGCGGGACCTGCAACAAAAAGCCGATTGGTTTGAAGAGCACTTCGGAGTTGTCCCGGACTTCAAGGCCGGTCTGCAGGTGGGTGCCGTCACGACGGGCGAGATCGGCGCGCTCAAGCGGGAGATCGTGTTCACCGGGGATGTGCTGAATCAGACCGCCCGGATTCAGGGGCTGTGCAACGCGCACGGCGTTGACGTGCTGGTAGGCGACGAGCTACGGGCTCACCTCGACGCGAAGGATGGGTGGACCCTTCGTTCCTTGGGTGAACAGGTCTTGCGGGGGAAGGGTCTGCCTGTCGAGTTGTTTGCTCTGGATATCAGAGGAACGGACCAGCGTCAGGACGACGCCGTCGAGGCTGGTTGAAGCGATCGGAGAGTCACGGTTGTGCGTTTTCTGGATTAGAGCGCCTCTGCGGTCAAGGTGCCGGGTACGCGTACGATGCGCTCAGCCCGAGCGGAATCCTGATGGTCCAGTAGATCAGCAGGAAGGCCGACCACGCGACGAGGAACGCCACCGAGTACGGGATCATCAGCGAGGTCAGCGTTCCGATGCCGGTCCCCTTCACGTAGCGCTGGCAGTAGACCACGACGAGCGGGAAGTACGGCATCAGCGACGTGACTCGGACGTGAAGCTGTGTAATCAGTTACCGGATAGAAGGGATCACATCGCCAGCCCGCCGTCGACGTGGAGGGTGTGGCCGGTGATGTAGCTCGCCGCGTCGGAGGCGAGGAAGAGGACGGCGTGGGCGATGTCCTCAGGCGTGGCGGTGCGCTTGAGCGGGATGCTGCCGGTCATCGCCTCGCGGGCCGCCTCGGGCAGCGCCTCCGTCATGTCGGTGTCGACGTAGCCGGGGGCGACGACGTTCGCCGTCACGCCGCGCGCGCCGAGTTCGCGGGCGAGACTTTTGGTGAAGCCGATGATCCCGGCCTTGCTCGCCGCGTAGTTCGCCTGCCCCGCGTTCCCCATCACCCCGACCACCGACGACACGTTGACGATGCGGCCGGCGCGCTGCTTCATCATCGGCCGGTACGCCGCCTTGCACAGGTTGAAGACGCTCTTCAGGTTCGTCCCGATCACGGCGTCCCAGTCCTCCTCGCTCATCCGGATGAGCAGGTTGTCGCGCGTCACGCCCGCGTTGTTGACGAGCACGTCGAGCGAGCCCCACGCGTCGAGGACCTGCTGGACGGCGGCCTGCGCCGCGTCGAAATCGGCCGCGTCACTCTGGATAGCAAGGGTTTCGACGCCTCGGCCTTCGAGTTCTGCTTTCAATGCCTCGGCCGTCTCGGAGGAGGAGCGGTACGTGAAGGCCACCTTCGCGCCGGCCTCGGCGAAGGCCTCGACGATGGCGCGGCCGATGCCCCGCGTGCCGCCGGTGACGAGGGCCGTTTTGCCGGAGAGGTGGAGGTTCATGATTCGTTGGCTGCTTGGGTGATTCGCCGATTGCGTGACCGTGGACTTTGCCGGGGGTAATCAGCCGTCAATCGACCTCTCCATCGCGCAAGTCGTCGGCCTTCCCCACCGTAGAGGTCTCGACGTCGCGGCCGAGGGTGCGTTTGACGAGGCCGGCGAGCACGTTCCCCGCGCCGACCTCGACGAAGCGGTCGGCGCCGTCGGCGCGCATGGCTTCGAGCGTCTGTGCCCAGCGGACGGGGGCGGTGAGTTGGGCCAGCAGTTGGCGGCGGATCTCGCCGGGATCGGTCGTCGGGCGGGCGGTGACGTTGAGGTAGACCGGGCAACGCGGCGAGTGGATCTCGGTCTGTTCGAGGGCGGCGGCGAGGCCGTCGCGGGCGTAGGCCATGAGCGGCGAGTGAAACGCCCCGCTCACCGGGAGCGGCAGGACGCGCTTCGCTCCGGCCGCTTTCGCCGCCTCGCCGGCCCGCGCCACGGCATCGTTGTCTCCCGAAATCACGATCTGACCGGGTGCGTTGAAGTTGGCGCATTGCACGACGCCCTCGCCCGTTTCCGTGACCTCCTCGCAGAGCCGTTCGAGCGCGTCGGCGTCCATCCCGAGGACGGCGGACATCGTGCCGGGCCGCTCGTCGCCCGCGCGGTTCATCAGCTCGCCGCGCAGGCGGACGAGCCGAAGCCCTTCGGCGAAGCCGAGTGCACCGGCAGCGGCGAGCGCGCTGTACTCCCCGAGGCTATGGCCGGCCGTCATGTCCGGCGCGTGCCCGCGCTCGCTCAGCACGGCGAAGGCGGCGAGGCTGTGGACGTAGAGCGCGGGCTGCGTCACGTGCGTCTCCGTCAGCGCTGCCTGCTCCACGTCCGCATTGCCGCCGGTCCCGAACATCAGCGCGGTCAACGGGAACGGAAGCTGCTCGGCGGCCTCGTCGATCACGGCGCGGGCGGCGGGGAACTGCTCGTAGAGGTCGGCGCCCATGCCGACGTACTGCGATCCCTGTCCGGGAAAGAGAAAGGCGGTAGCCATCAGACGTAAGGGTAGGGGTCTGCGGGGGGGACACCGACTTTCGAACCGTCGTAGGCCCAACGGACGTAGGAAGCGCCCCACGTGAATCCGCCGCCGAAGGCTGCGAGCACGAGGTCGTCGCCGGGGCGGAGCTCGTGCTCCCAGTCGTAGAGGCAGAGCGGGAGCGTGCCTGCCGTCGTGTTGCCGTAGCGGTCGATGTTGATCATCACCTTGTCCCGGTCGATCCCCATCCGATTCGCCGTCGCGTCGATGATGCGGAGGTTGGCCTGGTGCGGGACGAGGTAGCGGACATCGTCGCCCGTGAGGCCGTTGCGCTCCATCACCTCGGCCGCGACGTCGGCCATTCCCCGGACGGCGAACTTGAACACCTGCCGCCCCTCCTGATACAGGTAGTGCTGGCGTTTGTCCACCGTCTCATGCGAGGTCGGGCGCAGGCTGCCACCGGCCGCCTGCCGCAAGTAGTCGCCGCCCGACCCGTCCACGTGCTCGATCGAGTCGATGATACCGTTGCCGTCCTCGGTCGGTTCGAGCAGGACCGCGCCCGCCCCGTCGCCGAAGATGATGCACGTCGTGCGGTCGGTATAGTCCACGATCGCGCTCATCTTATCCGCGCCGATGACGAGCACTTTGCTGTGCTTGCCGGACTCGATGAACCGCGCGCCAGCGGAGAGGGCGAAGAGGAAGCCGCTGCACGCCGCCGAGAGGTCGAACCCCCACGCGTTCGAGGCACCGAGCGCGTGCTGCACGAGGCAGGCCGTCGCTGGATACAGCATGTCCGGCGTAACCGTCGCCACGACGATCAGGTCGATCTCGTCGGCCCCGATGCCGCGGCGGTCGAGGAGCTCCTGTGCGGCCTTCGTCGCCATGTACGCCGTCGCCTTATCGGGGTCGCGCAGGATCCGGCGCTCGCGGATGCCCGTGCGTGACCGGATCCACTCGTCGTTCGTGTCGACGAGCTTTTCGAGGTCGGCATTCGTCAGGCGCTCCTCGGGGAGGAAGTGGCCGACGGCAGTGATGGCGGCGCGAGGCATAGGGGGATTGTATTTGCTGATTGGGTGATTTGCTGATTGGGTGAATGTGGACTATCAATCGGCGAATCAGCCAATCACTCAATCACCCAATGATTCTAGGCAAGCACGGCGACGATGGCTCCGCGTACGTCGTGGCGGGCGTCGTCGGCAGCGCGATGAATCATCGCTGAGATCGCACGGGCGTTGGAGCCGCCGTGCCCGATCAGCACCGTGCCGTCCACCCCGAGGAGGGGAACGCCGCCGCGCTCTTCGTAGCTGAAGGGCTTCGTCACGTTCCCGAAGACCCGCTGGATCAGCCCGATCTCGTCCGGCCCGAGCCCCTGCGCCTTGACTTCGGCGCGGATCAACTCCGGCAGCACCGTCCGCAGGCTCTCGCCGAGCTTCAGCGCGATGTTGCCGACGAACCCGTCGCAGACGACCACGTCGGCCGCGTGGTGCATGATGTCCCGCCCTTCCATGTTGCCGATGAAGTTCAGCCCGTCGAGGCCGACGAGCAACTCGTAAGCGGCCTTCGCGGCTTCGTTCCCCTTGCCCGGCTCCTCGCCCACGTTCAACAGGCCGACCGTCGCGTTCTCGCGCTGCATCACGCCCTCGGCGTAGACCTGCCCCATCTGCGCGAACTGAACGAGATGCTCGGGCTTCGAGTCCACGTTGGCCCCCACGTCGATCACGATGGAGTAGCTCTTCGTCGTCGGGAAGTAGCCGGGGAGGGCGGGCCGCGAGACGCCGGGCAGCCGGCCGAGGATGAAGAGGGAGGCGGCCATGACGGCCCCCGTGTTGCCCGCCGACGCGAAGGCGTCCACCTCGCCCTGCTTGTGCGCGCCGAGGCCGATGTGGATGGACGAGCGGGGCTTCGTCTTGACCGCCGCCGTGGGCGACTCGGCCATCCCGATCACCTCGGGCGCGTCCAGCACGTCGAGCACGAGCCCCTGCGTGTCGTGCTCGGCCAGCGCGGCGCGGATCTGGACTTCGGGGCCGACGAGCACCACGTGGAGGTCGTCCCCGGCTTGCTGGAGTGCCTGCACGGCCCCCGCCACTACGACTCCGGGCGCGTGATCTCCGCCCACGGCATCAACCGCCACACGAACAGCCATTGGATCTCGACGTTGGATTGCAGGGCAGCCCGCGGCGGGCTACGCTGCGATAAGAGAAGGGCACCGGCCTATCCGGCCGGCGAGGGCCGAAAGATACGGAGGGGGCCGAAACAAACGCACGCCTCGCGCGCGCGACCGACGGATCGGCCCCGCGCGAGGCGTGCATTAGCGATGGTAGAGCGCGAGCAGTTCAGCCGCTGGCGGGACCGGCTGCTTACGCGTAGTCCGGTCGCTCGACGATCGTGCGTCCGCGGTAGTTGCCGCACGTCGGGCAGGCGCGGTGGTACATCTTCGCGTTACCGCAGTTCGGGCACTCGTGCACCTCGGGCGTGGAGCGGATCTTGTACTGCGAGCGCCGCTTGGCGGTGCGGGACTTCGAGTTCTTGCGCTTCGGGTTAGCCATGGGTCCGTGCGGTGTAGGGTCAGCAGGCCGACGTAGGCCTGGATTGCATTATTGAGAGTCGCGGAGTTTCCTGAGGGCTTCCCACCGGGGATCCACCGGGTTGCCCTCCTCGTCGGTGAGCACGCCGAACTGAACGGGTAGCTCTTCGTCTTCGGCGCCCGGTGCGACGCGGCGCGTCGGGAGGGCGAGGAGGAGGGTATCGCGGACGGGGTCGGTGAGGTCGAGTTCGTTGCCCGGCTCGGGGAGGGGGCGGACGTCTTCGTCACCACCTTCGTCCGTCGCGTAGCGGGACAGGTGCTCCGGCAGGACGAACAGCACCGCGTAGTCCCCTTTTATCGATGTCTGAAAAGGCACGAGAGTCCGGTCGCACTCCAGCGTCGCCGTGGCGCGCGCCGTGAAGGCGATGAGGTCGCGTTCCTGCTCGTGATCGAGCCGGACATCCACCGTGATGTCCCCGAACGTCTCGGGGTCGAGGTTCACCTCGTCGGCCGAAGGCGTCAGGGTCAGCTCGTGGAGGCCGGGCCGGAGCGGTGCCGTTTCGATGCCGAGCATCGGCGAAAACGTAGGGGTTGAGAAAAAGACAGAACCGAAAAGGTACGCATTCGGCCCCACCGGCTGCAAGCCCTCCGTCTCCCCCAAGGTTACATCCAATACACCTCAACAGAGACTTGACAACAACGGGGCCTTAGTGCTACCGTGGAGTGGGGCCGGAGAGGGCATCCAACCGCCTGCGCGACGGTGTTACGAAGAAGCCGAGGTGGCCCTTGATTTTTTGCAGAATGATGCGTAGACGCGGGGGCTCGCGCTTGTGAACAACTTGTTGACAAGCGCCGAGACCACTGAGGCACCATACTGAGCCTTATCCCTCCTCTCTGCCCAACGGATCCCGCTCGCGTGCGGAAGATTCGGGCTTACGGACCAAGATCCTTCCAATTAAGCACTTATTCCTGTGCACGAGGTTGTGGATAAGATGTGGAAATTTAGTCCGCGAGGGGCTTACAGAGTCCCACCCTCTACGGAATCATGCAGCACTCTCGAACCCCGTTGTGAATAACTCCTCCAACCCGCCGCGACCACCTTGCAGAGCTTCCGGCACTCCGACTATTTTCCCCCTCCCGCTGGCCCCCCGCTCCGCCCACTCGTGATGTCCCCCCCGCTCCGAGTGCAAAGGCACCGTACGCCTTCCCCCACACCCACGCCCGCCGCGCTTCGTTATCCCGGATGAAAGACGCCCCCGATCCCTCTCGCCACGTCGACACGGATGCTTCCCCCGACGCGGTGTGGAAAGCCTGCCTGGCGATCATCGGGGACAACATCAACCGGCAAAGCTTCAAGACGTGGTTTGAGCCGCTCAAGGCCGTGGGGCTGGTGGAGGAGGACGGGCTCACAAAGCTGACGATCCAGCTCCCCAGCCGGTTCTACTACGAGTGGCTGGAGGAGCATTACTTCGCTCTGCTCCGTAAGACCGTCACGAAGGTGCTCGGCCCGAGCGGGCGGCTCTTCTACGACATCGTCATCGAGAAGGAGGAGCAGGGGGGACACGGCGGCTCCTCGATGCAGCTTCCGGCGCGGCCCCCCACCCCGACCGACACCCCGTCGGCGACACCGGGGCTGTCCACCGGCGGCGAAACGCGCCGCGCGCATTCCTCCGAGGGCCAGCGCCCTCGCACCACGCGACGCCCCCCGGCGTCTCCCCCCGCCCAGCCGCCGATCACCAATCCGTTTGCGATCCCCGGCGTCCAAAAAGTCAAGGTCGATAGCCAGCTCAACCCGTCATACGTCTTCGACCGCTTTATCGAGGGCGACTGCAACCGGCTCGCGCGGAGTGCCTCGTGGGCGATTGCGCAGCAGCCGGGCTCCACCGCGTTCAACCCGTTCCTGATCTACGGCGGCGTCGGCCTCGGCAAGACGCACCTCATCCAGGCCGTCGGCAACTACGTCTGCGAGCACCACAAGAGCGAGGCCGTCCTCTACGTCTCGTCGGAGCGGTTCACCACGCAGTTCGTCCAGGCCATCCAGAACAACCGCGCGAGCGACTTCAGCCTGTTCTACCGGCAGATCGACCTGCTGATCGTGGACGACGTGCAGTTCTTCGGCGGGAAGGAGAAGACCCAAGAGGAGTTCTTCCACATCTTCAACGCCCTCCACCAGTCCGGCAAGCAGATCATCCTCTCGGCCGACCGGCCGCCGAAGGACATCGAGGGGATCGAGGAGCGCCTCCTCTCGCGCTTCCAGTGGGGCCTCTCGGCCGACGTGCAGCAGCCCGAGCTCGAAACGCGCATCGCGATCCTCCAGCGCAAGGCCGAGGACGACGGGATCGAGGTAGACCCCGAGGTGATCGAGTTCGTCGCCCACAACGTGAAGAGCAACATCCGCGAGCTCGAAGGCTCGCTCATCCGGCTCCTCGCGCACTCGACGCTCCACGGCCGCGACATCGACCTCGAGCTCGCCCGCGAAGTGCTCCGCGACCTCATCAAAGAGACCCGCGTCTCGCTCGGCGTCGAGCAGATCCAGCAGATCGTCTGCGAGTACTTCTCGATCCCCGAGGATCTCGTCCGCGCCCGGACGCGCAAGCGCGAAGTGGTGCAGGCCCGCCAAGTGGCGATGTTCTTCGCCAAGCAGTTCACGAAGCACTCCCTCAAAACCATCGGCCTCCATTTCGGAGGGCGCGACCACTCGACGGTGATCCACGCCATTCAGAGCGTCGAGAACCAGATCGACACGGACCACAAGTTCCGCGAGATCATCGACGAGATCCGCCGCAAGCTGGAGCTGCACACGCGCTGATACTGGTGGGCGGTAGACAGTGAACGGACTGTTTGTCCACCGTCCACTGTTTTCTGTCTGCCGGAGTTTGCTCCGAGCGCTTCCGATCCCGATACTACAGGTCCCCGTCTTCCTTCGAGCCTAGCCATGAAATTCACCGTCTCCAGCACCGATCTCCAGAAGGCGCTCACCGCCGTCAACGGAGCCGTCCCGAACAAGAGCACGCTCCCGATCCTCGAATGCGTCCTCTTCGAGAAGGAGGACGGCACGCTCCGGCTCGCCGCGACCGACCTCGAAATCTCCATCGTCCAGCGGCTGAACGTGCAGTTCGAGTCGAACGGCGCGGCCGAGGGCACGGCCGAACGCATCGCGGTCCCGGCCAAGCGGCTGCTCGACACGCTGCGCGCGCTCCCCGACCTCCCGATCACGTTCGCCTCCGACGCCGATTTCCAGGTCGAGCTGACGACGGACCAAGGCCGATACAAGATGGTCGGCTTCGACGGGGCGGATTACCCCGCGCTCCCGTCGCTCGAAGGCGAACGCGAGATCGAGACCGACGGCGGGCTCGTCAAGCGCGCCATCAGCAAGACCGGGTTTGCCGTCTCCCGCGACGCCCTCCGCCCGGCGATGATGGGCATCTACTTCCAGATCCGCCCCGAGCACAGCCGCGTCGTCGCCACCGACGGGCACCGGCTCGTCAAGCTCATCCTCGACGCGATGACGGCCGAGGAGCCGCTCGACTTCGTGGTGCCGGAGAAGGCCCTCAGCCTGACGGCCCGCGTGGCCGGCGACGAGGCCTGCACGATTCGCGTCGGCGGCGGCTACGTCGGCTTCGACTTCGGCGACGTGCAGGTGATGGGGCGGATGATCGACGAGGCGTACCCGAACTACGAGGCCGTCATCCCCGTCGAGAACGACAAGCGGCTCAGCGTGAGCCGGGACGCGCTGCTCGCCGCCGTCCGCCGCGTGGCGCTCTACTCGTCGTCGATGACGCACCAGATCCGGCTGAAGATGGAGCCGAACCAGCTCACCGTCTCAGCCGAGGACATCGAGCGCGCGAGCGAGGCGAAGGAGCGCGTCCTCTGCGAATACGACGGGCCGGAGATGGAGATCGGCTTTAACTCGGTCTACCTCACCGAAGTCCTCTCGAACGTGGGCGGCGAGGACGTGGTGTTCGAGTTCTCCTCGCCAAACCGCGCCGGCGTCGTCACCCCCGCCCAGCAGGCCGACGGCGAAGACATGCTGATGCTCATCATGCCGGTGATGCTGAACACGTACGCGTGAGCGAGATCGAGCGCCCTCGCTGACCTCGCGTTCGCGCCTCACGTTTCGGGCTGCCTGCCTTCGAGCCGGCAGCCCGTTTTTCTCCAGTCGAGCGTGGGCATGGGCGAGCGGGTGAGGGAGACGGGGCGGGAATGTACGCGGTCCGCCCGCGCCTTTCCGACCTGCCGGGCTACGCCGAGGAGCGCGAAGCTCACGACATCTGCTTCGCGTGGACGCCCGCTGGCCCAGAGCGGGTGGAAGTGACCGACTACCACTGAGCACCGCGCTCCACCGAAGCGCTCTCCCAAGCTAACCAGCGCTCCACCAATGGCTCGCCTCCCTACGCACCGACCGCCCACGTCCCCCGGCGACGTTCTCTTCCACGAGTTCATCGAGCCGATGGGGCTGACGCAAGCCGAGGTCGCCCGCGCCATCGGCGTTGCCGTACCAGCGGCTCAACGAAGTCGCGCGCGGGGTCCGGGCGGTCTCGGTGCCCACTGCGCTCCGGCTCGGGCGTTACTTCAACACTATGCCCGCGTTGTGGCTGAACCTCCAGCAAGCCCTCGATCTCTACCGAGCGCAGCAGGAGGAAGCCGCGGCCCTCGCTGCTATCGAACCCGTCGTTGCATGAACCGTCCTCCTCCCCTCACAACGCTGCCCCGATGAGGGCAAAGCCGACGGCGGCGACGGCGGCGGCGAGGAGCGCATACGGAAGCTGCGTGCGGACGTGCGCAATGTGGTCGGTCGCGGCGGCGAGGCTGGAAACGATCGTCGTGTCGGAGATCGGGCTCGCATGGTCGCCGAAGATGCCGCCGGAGAGCGCGGCGGCGAGGAACGGCGCGGCCGGCAGCCCGAGCGCGGCGGCGGCGGGGACGGCAATCGGAATCATGATGGCGAACGTCCCCCAGCTCGTCCCCGTCGAGAACGCGATGAAGGCGCCGACGAGGAACACGAGCGGGAGCAGCACCGGCGGCGGCAGCAGCCCGGCGACGAGTTGCGCCACGTAGAGCCCCGTCCCGAGTTCGCGAGCGACGCCGCCGAGCGCGAGCGCGAGCAGCAGCACGAGCGCCATCCCCAGCATCCCTCCCGCCCCGCGCAGCCCCGTCTTCGTCAGCTCGTCCACACTCAGCCCGCGCTGCGCCAGCATCAGCCCCCACGCTGTCGCCAGCCCCGCGAGCACAGCCCAGAGCACGCTCGTCGAGCCGCTGCCTTCGAGCATGTCGCCGCCGCCGGTGACGAACAGCCCGAGCGGCATCGTTGCGATCATCACCCCGAGCGGGAGGAGCATGTTGACCGGACGCGGCGAGATCTTCGTCGTCGGCGTGGGCACGAGGGCATCCTCATCCAGCATCGGCGTCGCGTCCTCGTCGAAGAGCAGCCCGTCGGCGGCGCGGCGTTCGGCGCGGCGCATCGGGCCGAAGGACCACCCCGTGACGGCGACGAACCCGGCCAGCACGACGGCCGCGAGCGCATAGAGGTTCTGCGGGATCGCTTCGATGAACAGCCGCAGCGGCTCTTCGACGCCCTGCTCGCTGAGGAGGGCGAGGATGTACGCGCCCCACGCGTTCAGCGGGATCAGGACGCACACGGCCGCGCTCGTCGAGTCGATGAGGTAGGCGAGCATCTCGCGGCTGTGGCGGTGCCGGTCGAAGAGCGGCCGGGCGACGGCACCGGAGACGAGGACCGTGATGTTCGACTCGATGAAGATCACCACGCCGACGAGGAAGGCGAGCACGCGCGCCCCGCGTCCGCCCGTCACGAGCCCCCGTTGCTCGATCCAGTCCACGAACCCGCGCACCCCGCCCGACGCCTCGACCGTCGCGATGAGGGCGCCGATGACGAGGGTGAACAAGATCACGCGGGCGTTCCCCGCATCGCCGAGGACGCCGACGAGCGCGTCGATGGCGGCACCCAGACCGGTGAGTGGGTTCCAGCCGGCGAGGACCGTCCACCCGAGCCAGACGCCGGCGGCGAGCGAGAGGTAGACCTGCCGCGTCCAGATCGCGAGCACGATGGCGAGGAGCGGCGGCAGGAGCGAGATCCAGGTCGGGTCGGGCATGGGCGCGGGAACGAATGAGACGGCGCAAGTCTACGAACGGGCACGCTCACGCAACGGGGCCGATTTCGTAGGAACACGGCATGCCGCGTCCGCCGCGTCGAGCCGACCCTACGAGGGCAAGGCATGGCTCACCCCTACGAGCGTGATGCGTCGACCGGCGTAGTTTATCTCTCTTTACCCGATCCCCCGATCCTGCATGAATGCGTCCGCCCGCGGCATCTACACGAATCGCACGCTCAACCTCCGCGCCATCAAAGCCGTCGGCTACGACATGGACTACACGCTCATCCATTACCACGCGCGGGCGTGGGAGGAGCGGGCGTACAGCTACATCAAAGAGCGGCTGCTGGCGCGGGGCTGGCCTGTCGAGGACCTCACGTTCCAGCCCGACCTCGTGATGCGCGGGCTGATCATCGACAAAGAACTCGGCAACGTCGTCAAGGCCAACCGGTTCGGCTACATCAAGCGGGCGTTCCACGGCACCGAGCCGCTGGCGCACGGGGCGATGCGCGAGGTCTACACGCGGACGCTCGTGGACCTCGAAGCGCCGCGCTGGCTGTTCCTCAACACGCTGTTCTCGCTCAGCGAGGCGAGCATGTACATGCAGCTCGTGGACCTCCTCGACGGCGACGTGATCGAGGCGAAGCTGAGCTACTTCGAGCTCTACGCGCTCGTGCGCGGCGCGCTCGACGAGGCGCACATGGAGGGCCGGCTCAAGGGCGAGATCATCGAGGCCCCGGAGCGCTTCGTCGCGCTCGACAAGGAGACGCCGCTCGCCCTCCTCGACCAGAAGGAGTCGGGGAAGAAGATCCTCCTCATCACGAACTCCGAGTGGGCCTACGCCGCCCCCATGCTCGCCTTCGCCTTCGACCCGTTCCTGCCCGAGGGGATGACGTGGCGCGACCTCTTCGACCTCGCCATCGTGGGCGCGCGGAAGCCGGCATTTTTCACGCAGCGGATGCCCGCCTTCGAGGTCGTCAGCGAGGACGGGCTGCTGCGCGAGCACGTCGGCCCGCTCCGGTCCGGGCGCGTCTACGTCGGCGGCGATGCCGGGCTCGTCGAGGCCAGCCTCGGGCTCCGCGGCGAGGACCTGCTCTACGTCGGCGACCACCTGTTCGTGGACGTGAACATCTCGAAGAGCGTGCTCCGCTGGCGGACGGCGCTCATCCTGCGCGAGCTGGAGGAGGAGCTCGAAGCGCTCGAAAGCTTCGAGGAGACGCAGGCGGAGCTCTCGAAGCGGATGCAGAAGAAGATCCAGATGGAGAGCGAGTACTCGGCCTACCGACTCGCGCTCCAGCGCGTGCGCAAGGCCTACGGCCCCGAGCCCACCCGACCCGCCGAAGAGATCGAGGCCGACATGGCGAAGCACCGCGAGAAGCTCCTCGCCCTCGACGAGGAGATCGGCCCGCTGGCCCGCGCCGCCGGCCTCCTCCACAACCCGAACTGGGGCCTGATGATGCGCACCGGCAACGACAAGAGCCACCTCGCCCGGCAGGTCGAGCGCTACGCCGACATCTACACCGGCCGCGTCTCGAACTTCCTCCACGTCACGCCCTACGCCTACCTCCGCTCCCCCCACGGCTCCCTCCCCCACGACCTCGCGTGAACAGAGGCTTACCCGCTAGATCCCTTCTCCAGGTGCACCCACTGCGTATCGCCCAGTCCGTCGCTCGCAAGCAGGGTGTAGAGCTCGGGCAGCCGAGCGATCCCGTACCCCCCGACGGCCACGGCCTGGAGCGCCCGCCGCAGAGGACGGGACGCCACCCGCTCGATGTGGTTTGCCACCGATCCCGGCACCTGCCGCTTGCGCATGTACCGGTACTCGAGATCCTGCAGCGCCTTCTTCTCCGGCCTGTCCGGCTCGATCTCGTGCACGGCCACGCGCCAGCCGTGGCGCTCGGCGAGGACCTCGAAGCTCGACCGGTTCCAGCGCCCGACGTGGTTCGGGGGGAGGTCTAGCAGGCTCCCGTGCAACTCGTTGAACGCGATCCGCTCCGCATTCGGGACCGCGACGAAGAGGTGGGCCTCGCTCCCGGTGAGCCGGTCGATCTGCGCTAAGAGTGCATCCAGGCCGTCGAGGTGCTCCAAGACTTGGAACAGGCAGACCACATCGAATCGACCGCCGTAATCGTCGGCGGGAAGGGCGCGCACATCCTCAGCGAGACAGGGGATCCCGTACGCCTCGATGGCTTGGCGGCCGTAGTCGGAGAACTCAGTGGCGAGCACGTGATCCTTCGGCGTGAGCGCCGGGACGACGCGGCGGATGAAGGCCCCGTCGCCCGCCCCGACCTCCAGCAGGTGGAAGTCGCGGAGCCGACCCCTGCGCTGGAGGTCGCGCAGCGCCTCCCACGTCCGCTCGTACTCCCATTTCCACACGGGGTAGCCGGACCGTTCGTAGGCGAGGGATCTTTCCAACAAGGTACAGCGCCTCATGGATAGGTCCCCCTTCACCAGCCGCCTACCGCCATGTCTGCCACGACACTCTACACTGGCCTCGACCTCCACAAGCGCTCCGTCTTCGCCCTCACTGTCGACGC
>JBBSMX010000026.1:0-37941 GCA_038232935.1 Rhodothermales bacterium
CTTGACGATGGCGGGCGCGGCCGTGCAGTGGGGGGCGGGGCAGACCTCGCCGGCACGAGCGAACTCGGACATGGGAGACCTCGGAAGAGGGAGTCGAAGAGTACGTCATAGCCCGTCAACACACAACTGGGAGACTACCGAAAAGTACATTTTGACGGATGGGATCATTCAAGCCGTCGTAACGCTCCTCGATTACCGCCTGGAGGATGAGATCGTCAGGGCAGTTATAAACGTTTGGGGATCGTCTACGATACCTCACGAACGACTGACCCATCGCCTTGGCAGCATCAGCGAAAGGTGTACGTTTGGCTATCCAATTACGGAGTCCCATGATAATGGGGTGATTTCGCGGAGAGTCGGCGTGCCTCGTGGTCATCTATACAACTAAGCAACAGCAAACCAACGACAACGACAATACCCGCCCTCCTCCAACCGAAATGACAGTAGCGGCCGGATGAAAACCCTTACCCTTACCCTTGCCCTCCATAAAATGGAAGGCCCCTATGTCTCTAGTTAAAGGGACATAGGGGCTGTTCTCCAGTGCCTCCGGTAGGGCTCGAACCTACGACCCGCTGATTAAGAGTCAGCTGCTCTGCCAACTGAGCTACAGAGGCGCGGGGATGTCCAAAATAACCACGGGAGCTGGACGTGGTTCCGGTTCCCGTTGAAGCGTACTTGAAGAGCGAGCCTCAACTGAGCCCGTCTGGATACGCCAACGGGCGGGCAATGGACTCGCTGTCTACCTGCTCACGGATCTGATAGGCGTACGTGTGCATCGCGGCGATCTCTTCCAGAGAGATACCGAGTTCGATACGCACGGCCTCGAGCGTCTGCGGCTCTCCCGGCTCAATCTCGCCGTCGGCGAGGGCCACGTCTACGAGGTTGAGCATCAAACCGCGCCGGACCGTCTCGTCGGTGTCTTTGAGGAGGTCGAGGCAGGCGCGCAGCGAGGGCGGAGAGATGCTGAGGGCAAAGGCGCGTTGGCGCGAGTCCTCGGAGAGATCGTCGAGGTGGAGCGATTCGAGGATTTGGTCGGACTCGCGCTCGTCGATGGAGTCGTCGGCGGCAGCGAGGGCGAAGAGGGCGCCGTAGAAGGCGAGGCGCTGCCGCTCGGAAAGCGCCGAGAGGTCAAGGAGGGAAGGGGTGAGAGGACGTTGGGTTTCAGCCATGTATTCGGAGTGGAAGTCGGTCGGAGAGGAGGGTTAAGATACAAACGATGTCGCGCGATTCGCAGCCGCGGCCTCGCGGCCGAAGAGTCGGCGGAGTGAGGCATCTCGCCAGGTCGGGCTGTACTTCCGCATCCACCGGCGGTCCACGAAGTGTTTGAGTCGCAGGATGGATCCGCCGCGCAGCCAGATGCCTGCGGAGACCCAGAGGCCGGTGGGCTCGCCAGTCGAGAGGATGAGGGGCGTGACGGGGTAAGGGGCGAACGTATCGAAACGAGCAGTGTCGAGGGAGAGGCCGGATTGCAGGGCGCCGAGCGCCCTATCGACGTTCGCGCGGAGCGTCGGGCCCTGCTTCACGGCGTTGACGCCGATCTTTTTCATGTGCGGATGCCCGGCGAGGGTAGCGCAGTCTCCCGCCGCAAACAGCCACGGCGTGGAGGGGCACTGCATCGTGTCGGCGACGCGCAGGAAGCCCTTGCCGTCTACCGGCAGGCCGGCGTTTCGGAAGAGCGGCGGCCCGGCCGAACCGGTTGCCCACAGCACGCAATCGGCTGCGATACGGGTGCCGTCCTTCAGCAGCACATGCCCGTCTTCGCACGCTTTGACTTCGGTGGAAAGGCGGACGCTGACGCCACGCCGTTCCAGCCTGCGTCGGACCTCTCGTTGTAGTTCCGCTGGGAGGTGCGGTAACAGCGCATCTGACGGCTCGAAGACGGTCAGGTGAATGGCCTCGGGCCGTACCGCGCACACACGTGCGCTGAGGTTGAGCGCTATCTCGACCCCCGCCGCTCCGCCGCCGACGATGGTGACGTGCTGCGTGTCGGTGCGTTCGGTGAGCGCCTCACGCACGAATCTCTCCAGCGCCGCGATGTGGTGCAGCGGCTTCGTCAGCACGGCGCTGCCCGCCTGCTCGCGGTGCGGGTTGACGCTCCCGATGTCGAATACCGCGAGGTCACACGGAACGGTCTCACCGGAGGACGTCACGATGCCGGGTGGATCGAGTGAGAGGGCCGTCACGCGTGCCTGCCGAAAGGTGACGCCTGCGGCGGCGCAGAGCTGCCGGAGATCGATCTGCACCTGCTCGGGCGAGTAGACGCCGCCGAGGTGCTCGGGGACCATCCCGGAGTAAAACAGTGCGTTCCACTCATCGATAAGCGTGACCGCGACGCCGCGCCGCGTCCACTCCTCCGCGTGTTTCAAGAGCGGCATCATCGCGTGGCCCCCGCCAACGAGGAGGAGCTGGAGGAGCTTCCCGTTTACAGTCTCTGATTTTCGGTTGGGCACGAACGGCCGTGGGCGAGAAACGGAAACGGAAAACGAGAAACCGAAGGCGCTAGCCTTCGAGCAGCCGCTGGATCACGTCGATGGCCGAGACCCCTTCGGCCTCGGCGTTGAAATTGGGCACGATCCGGTGCCGGAGGACGGGGATCGCCATCCGGTTCACGTCCTCGACGAGGGGGGTGAGCCGGCCATCGAGGAGGGCGTTCGCCTTTGCGCCGAGGATGAGGTACTGCGAGGCGCGAGGGCCGGCTCCGTAGCTGAGATAGGCGTTCACCGGATCCGGTGTACCGTCGCGGCCGGGCCGCGTCCGCGCGACGAGCCGGACAGCATGCTCGATCACGTTGTCCGCAACGGGCACCTGCCGGACGAGCGACTGGTAGGCGAGGAGTTCTTCATGCCCGAGCACCGGCGTGATCTCCGCGATGCGCGCGCCCGTCGTGTTGCGGACGACATCGACCTCTTCGCGGAAGCTGGGATAGTCCAGCCACAGGTTGAGCATGAAGCGGTCGAGCTGGGCTTCGGGCAGAGGATAGGTGCCCTCCTGCTCGATGGGGTTCTGCGTGGCGAGCACGAAGAACGGCTCCTCCAGCACGAACGTCTCGCCCGAGGCCGTGACGTGGTGCTCCTGCATCGCTTCCAGCAGGGCGGCTTGGGTCTTCGGCGGCGTCCGGTTGATCTCGTCGGCGAGGACGATGTTGGCGAAGACGGGACCACGGACGAACTTGAACTGCCGTCGCCCGGTCTCGCGGTCCTCCTCGATGATCTCCGTCCCCGTGATGTCGCTCGGCATCAGGTCTGGCGTAAACTGGATCCGGCTGAACTGGAGGTCGAGGGCCGAAGCGAGCGAGCGGATCAGCAGGGTTTTGGCGAGGCCGGGCACGCCGACGAGCAGGCAGTGCCCACGCGCCAGCAGGCAGACGATCACGCCGCGCACGATCTCATCCTGTCCCACGATGACTTTGCCGATCTCACCACGCAGCCGCTCGTACGCATCGTGGAGAGAGTCGACGGCGGCGGGGTCGGACGGGGCGGGGACGGCCATGCTGGGGACGGGGATCGGGAGTCGAAGAGGGGGAGTCCGGTCGCTATCCGGCGATCTCGGGCGGGCGGAGCCGGTCGTCTTTGATGGCGACGTAGACGGACGCGCGCAGCTTGTTGATCCACGCTTCCATCTCCCGCTGGCGCTTTTCCTGAAGCGCGAACTCCTCGATGAGCGGGTAGTCGTCAGCGAGGGTCATAGGGTGGGTCGGCGTGCGCCGCTGGAGCAGGACGATCTGGTACGCCTGCCGCCCGTCGAGCAGCTCGACATTGGCCGGGTGGCTGATCTCACCTACCTCCAGCGTGTCGAGCAACTGCTTCCAGGCTGGGCTGAGGGCGTCGTAGCGGAGGTCCCGATCCCCGGTCTGGGGGACGACCACGTTCCCGCCGCGCGCGGCCGAGGTCTCGTCTTCGGAGAACTCCTTAGCGAGGAGAGCGAAGGAGGCACCCTTGGTTACGACCGAGTCCCGCACCATGTCGAGCGTGGCGATCGCGGAGGTCGGGTCGGTGCGGGACTCGTCGATGCGGACGAGGACGTGGTTGAAGTCCACGACGTCGCCGAGCCGGCTGTTGAGCCGCATGACGTGGAAGCCGAACTGCGTTTCGAACACCTGCGAGAGCTGATCCGGTTGGAGCGTCGCGGCGATCGCGCCGAACTCGGGGACGAGGTCGCGGATGTTGACGCTCGCGTAGCGGCCACCGCGTGCGGCGCTACCGGGGTCCTCGGAGTAGCGGCCGGCCATCGCCTCCATCGTGGCGGCACCGGTGGCGATGGAGTCGCGAATGGCGTTGATCTTGGCGCGGGCTTCGTCGCGGGCTTCCTGATCCACCACGGGGAACTGCACGACGTTCGCGACGCGGACGAGCTTGGGCACCTCGGGGATGGAGTCCGCCGGGATCTTGCTAAACCACTCCCGGACCTCTTGGGGGGTGATGCGGATCTCGAAGTACTTGCGCCGCTGGAGCGTCTGAGCAAGGAGCTGGTCGCGGACCTGCTGCCGGAAGTCCTCACGGAGCTGCGCGAGGCTCTTCCCGTAGAGCTGCATCACCTGCTCCTCGCCGCCGACCTGGCTCGCGAGCGCTTCCGTCCGCTGGTCGAGCGCGTCGTTGACCTCGTCGAGCGAGACGACGATTGTCGTGTCGCGCTTGGCGTGCTCGACGAGGACATCCTGCGAGATGAGGTCGTCGAGGGCGCGGCGGCGGACCTCGTCGGTGACTGCCTCGCCGCGCGTCATCTGGAGCGCGAGAGCCTCGACATCGGAGCGGAGGATCACGTTGCTCCCGACGACAGCCACGATGCCGTCCACCTGGCCGACGGGTTGAGCCGCGACCATAGGCGCGAAGAGGAGGGCCGCGACGAGCGCAGAGAACAGGCGAGGAAAGGTCATAAACGAAAGCGTACTCGGTGGGGGATAGGCGGAACGCGCAGTGGCAGTCATTCAGTGTGCCGGACGCGCGACGGGGTTTGATCCCTTAGGGAAGAGGGGGTGGGGGCGTGGGTGAACGAAGCAGGGAGGTATAGGGATGTCAGCCGGGCACGGCGGCCGGCATCACGGCGTCCCGTTGGAGCGAACCTCGGGTTCGCGGATGTCCAGCTCGTCGCGGGCCTCGGCCTCGCTACGGAGCCGTTGGACGTGACGGGCCACCATCTTCTTCCGCGCCTGAATCGTCACCTGACGGCGCAGCTCGTCCTCGATCCACTCCAGCTTCGGCTCCTCCCCGGCGGCGATGCGGTCCACGAGTTGGAGGACGAAATAGGTGTCGCCGTCGTCGAGGACGGAGCTGATCTGGCCGGGGCCGAGCTGGGGGAGGGCCTGCCACACGGACGACTCATCGGAGGTGAGCAGCCGGCTCTCGGGGACGTACTCGCGAGCAAGGGCGAGGGAGGCCGCGGTGTCGGCGGCGAACGAACGGGCGGCGACCTCCCACAGCGAGTCCTGCTGGGCGCCGAGCATCGCCTGCTGCATCGCTCGCCGGGCCGTCTCGGCGCTGTCGCGCGTAGCCGTTTCGATGAACCGGACGCGCACGTAGGGCTCGCGCAGGCGGAGCCGGTCCTTGTTCCGCTCGAAGTAGCTCTCCAGCTCCGGCCGGCTGAAGGCGGCGGTGTCCTCGTCGTAGAGCGCGGCGAGCAGGGCGGCGGCGAGCACGGCGCGTTCGTTCTCGGCAAGCTGGCGCTGGACGTCGGGGCGGTCGCGGAGGCCGCGCTCCTCGGCTTCGCGGGCCATCAACTCCGCCGTCACCCACTGCTCGATCACCTGCTGCCGCGCCGTCACGCTGTCGATGCCGGCGGGCACGGCAGCGAGCGCGGCCGTGAGGTCGGCCTCCGTCAACGTCTCGTCACCGACGCGCACGACGTACTTGCCGGGCGCTGGGGCCGGTTTCTCGCACCCGGCCGTCAGCCCGACGGCGAGCACGAGCGCGAGCAAGAGGACAGTGCGAAGCATGAGGGGACCTACCGTTTCGGCTGGACTAGCCGTACAGCTCGGGACGTGATGCGTGATGCGTGAGATCGAGCGCCGCCGGCGAGCTCGTCTCACCCATCACGTTTCACGCATCACATATCAGAGTTGCCGGTAGCCGCGCTCATCGCGTCGCCCTCGGCGAAGGCACCGCGGAGCCGCTCGGGGAACAGCTCGGCGTGGTACTGGCGGCGAAGCCGGGCGCGGAGCTGCTCGTCGAGCACGTCCTGATAGCTAGCGACGACCTGTGCGCGGGCCTCCTCGAACGTCATCGGGCGCGGCGGCTCGATGGCGGCGAGGTAGAGGATGGCCTTCCGGCTCTGGTACGGGAGCACCGGCGTCCGCTGCCCGACGTTGAGCGTGAGTGCCTGATCGAAGAACGAGTCGTTCGCCTGGCTGACGTAGACCGTATCGACCCGAACCTCCTGCTCGGCGCCGGTCAACATCGCCTCCACCTCGGTCGGCGTCTTTCCTGCGTCGAGGGCAGAAGCGGCGATCTGGAGGAGCGAATCGTTCCGACTGTAGAAGCCGACGATGCGCCGCCGCTCGGGGAAGTTGTAGTCGCTCTTGTTGGCCTCGAAGTAACGCATGAGGGCGAGGGAGTCACGCGTGGCCGCGTTCCAGACGGAGTCCTCGGAGATGCGGAAGAGGAGCACACCGTCGGCGTAGTCCTGCATGATCCGCCGGAAGTCCGGGTCCCGGTCCTCGAGCTGGTACGCGGCGAGCTCGACGGCCTGCTCGTTGAGGTAGTCGTTGGCGAGCGTGAGGAGTTGCGCGAGCTGGTCGCTGGACGGGGCGACGCGCGTCTGCCGGAGGTAGTCGGCGAGGCCGCCGAGCGCGAACGTCGAGTCCCCGGTGGTGGCGAAGGTGCTGTCGCTGTACGGGCCGAAGCGGGTGACGACGGCGTTGCGGAGCAGGCTGTCGGGGGGATACGAAGCGGTGGCGCGGCGAACGGCCGCCTCGTCCAACCGGCTCCCGACCTTATCCCGGAACTCCCGGCCGACGGCCTGCCGCCGGACGGCCGTGCGCGGCAGGCGCTCGGCGAGCTGCTTCAGATCCGGGTACGCTTCGTCGTAGGTCGGCATCTCTTTCTTGCCGGTGAGCTTGATGAGGTGGTAGCCGAACGGCGTCTCTACCACATCGGACACGTCCCCGACGTTTTGGAGCTCGTAGGCCGCATCGGCGAAGGGCTCCACCATCCGCACCCGGTTGAAGTAGCCGAGATCGCCGCCCTTCTGGCCCGAGGCCTGGTCGTCGGAGTACTGCCGAGCCAGCGTGGCGAAGTCTTCCCCGGCGAGGATGCGCTGCCGGAGCGACCGAGCGAGTTCGAGGGCCTGCGTCGAGTCGGCGGCCGTGGCGTCGGGGCCGAGCCGGATGAGGATGTGCGAGGCGTTGATCTCCGGCGATGCGGCCCGCCGGTCGGTGACTTCGAGGATGTGGTAGCCGAAGCTCGTACGGAAGACGGGCGACACCTCGCCGACGGGCGTGGCGTACGCCTGCCGCTCGAAGGCGTCGATCATCCGGCCCCCCGTGAAATAGCCGAGGTCGCCCCGGTTGCGCTGAACCGAGGGGTCCTCGGAGTTGCGGACGGCGAGGGTGGCGAAGTCGGCCCCGGCGGCGAGCGAGTCGCGGATCGCCGACAGCTTGTTGTAGGCGGCGAGCGTGTCGGACGGCGGGGCGTTCTCGTCCAGGCGGATCAGGATGTGCGCGGCCCTGATTTCCTCGTTCTGCTTCTCATAGAGGTCGCGAATGATGCCGTCGAGGACTTCGCGCTCTAGGAAGTACGGCTTGGCGAGTTGGGTGCGGTAGTCGTTGACCTCCTGCACGAGCGCCGTGTCCTTGTCGAGCCCGATGTCGCGGGCCTGCTGGACTTTGAGGCGGAAGTCGACGTAGCGCGAGAGGAAGTCGGCATAGGCCGGGAACGAGTCCTGCGCCGCCGCCTCGCGGCCACCGACGGCGAGGGCGTAGCGATCTTCGAACTCGTTCAGGGTCAGCGTCTCGCCGGCAAATTCGGCGACCACGCGGTCGTCCGAGGAGCCCGAGGATATCATACCGCCGGACGAGCAGCCGGCGAAGAGGGATACGAGGAGGCCCGCCAGCGCGAGGGTGGGCAGTACGGTGGAGGGTCGGAGTCGCTGCATGATCTGAGGTGGGTTTACTGCGGACGGTTCGCCAAGGGCGTATTCCTCGAAGCGAGCGAAAATACACCGGGTCGGCGGGCCGTGCCGATTCGGTGGTTAAAGCGTCGGAGAAGAACGCTGAGGAAGTCGGGGGGTGGGGGGGCAGGAGCCAGAGGTCCGGGGGGTACACAATTCGACCTCCAACTCCTGGCTTCCGCCCCTCGACTCGCACGAGCAACTTTCGGTGAAGGCCCGTGTCTACTTGTAAATCCTCGCCGTTAGCGCCCCCTGCCCATGACGCCGGACGACCGTTCTCTCATCGAGGCCTTTCAGTCGGGCGACGAGTTCGCCTTCGTCGCCCTGTACAACCGCTACAAAGGGCCGGTCTACGCCTTCTGCGTCAAGATGCTGCTCGACCGGGTGGCGGCGGAGGACGTGTTACAGGAGACGTTCGTACGCGTCTACGAGAACCGCGAACGGCTCACCCGGCCCGGCTCGTTCAAGGCGTGGCTCTTTACGATCGCCCGGAACCAGTGCCTCAACCAGCTCCGGCAGCAGGGGCGGCAGGTCCCGCTCGGCGATACGGAGCCCCCGGCGCGGGGCGAGACTCCGTTCTCGCAACTGATGAAGAGCGAGCAGGTGGACCTCGTCAACGAGTACCTCGGCCACCTCAAACCGGAATACCGCGAGGTCATCGTGCTGCGGGAGTACCAGAACCTGTCCTACGAGGAAATCGCGGCCGTGACGCGCAACACGGTGAGCTCGGTCAAGAGCCGGCTGTTCAAAGCCCGCCGCAAGCTCGGCGCGTTCCTCAAGCCGATCCTCGATCCGGAGCCCGCGACCCTCAGATCAGCGGCAGTGCCTGAAACTCCGCGCCCCTAAATCCGTCCCGCACGAACCCCACCGTCTTACGCCCGACCGCCCCACACCCGCTCGCATGGAAGCCCACACCGAAGAACTCCTGAACCTCTACATCGACGGCGAGCTGCCGATCGATCAGCAGGGCGCGTTGTTCTCCCACCTCGCCGAAAGCCGGAGTGCGCGCGTGCAGTTCGACGCCCTCATGGCGTTCCGGCTGGCCTCACGGGTGGACATGAACCCGGTGGCCCCGGCGGTGGACGAGGCCCTCTTCCAGCGTATCGACCAGCTCCGCGCGGGCCAGCAGCTCGTGGACCGGGCGGAGGACCGGCGTCCCTTTCGCGCCCTCCGACGCCGCGTGACGATTGGGACCACACTCGCGCTCATGGCGCTCGTCCTCGTGATCCGCGCCCTCCTGCCCGGCGCAGCCCCGACCGAGACGGTACGCATCGTCCCCGTCGAGCACGTCGAGCCGGTCTACGTCATGTGGCCCGGCGTGACCGTCGAGGACGAGACCCTCGTAGGGCAGTAGGGAGAGGTCCGTGGTCCGTGGAGGGCACCCGGCCCTCGACACCTTTCACTCGGATTTGCGCAAACCGGAGCGGGGCGGCGGCTATACTGAGGCGATTCACCCCCTTGTCTCATCCGCGCTCCTCATGGCCGACAACGTCCGCGTCCGCTTCGCCCCCAGCCCGACTGGGCTACTGCACATCGGCGGGCTTCGCACCGCGCTCTACAACTACCTCTTCGCCCGCCGGCACGGCGGCACCTTCGTCCTCCGCATCGAGGACACCGACCGCAGCCGCTACGTCGAGGAGGCCGAGGCCGACATCCTCGACTCGCTCGCGTGGGCCGGGCTCGACTTCGACGAGGGACCCGAAAAGGGAGGCCCACACGCGCCGTACTATCAGTCCGAACGCGGCGACCTCTACAAGCGCTACGTCGATCAGCTCATCGCGAGCGGGGACGCGTACTACGCCTTCGACACGCCCGCCGAGATCGACGCGATGCGCGAGCGGCTGAAGACACCGGACAACCCGACGCCGACCTACGATGCGAGCACGCGCATGGAGATGGCGAACGCGCTCACGCTCGACGCCGTGGAGGTGCAGCGGCGGCTTGACGCGGGCGACGAGTTCGTCGTCCGGCTCAAGGTCCCGCGCGGTCGGTCCGCACGGTTCGAAGACCTGGTGCGCGGGTGGGTGAGCTTCGACACGAGCGAGGTGGACGATCAGGTTCTGCTCAAGAGCGACGGGATGCCGACGTACCACCTCGCGAACGTCGTGGACGATCACACGATGGACATCACCCACGTCATCCGAGGTGAGGAGTGGCTGCCGTCCGTGCCGAAGCACCTGCTGCTCTACGAGTTCCTCGGCTGGGAGCCGCCCGCGATGGCACACCTCCCGCTCATCCTCAGCCCGACCGGCGGCAAGCTCTCGAAGCGCAACGCCGATAAGATGGGCATCCCCGTCTCGGTGAAGGACTACCGTGAGGAAGGGTACGAGCCCGAAGCCCTCGTCAACTTCCTCGCCTTCCTCGGCTGGAACCCTGGCGACGAGCGCGAGCTGTTCTCCCTCGACGAACTCGTGGAAGCATACTCCGTTGAGCGGACGGCCCACAGTGGCGCGCAGTTCGACCTCGACAAGCTCCAGTGGATCAACGGCCAACATCTCCGTGCGCTGCCGATGAGCGAGATCGCCGAGCGGGCGCGCGAGGCCGTCGAGGCCCGCGTCGGTCCGGTTGAGACGGGGCAATTGGAGGCGGCCGTGGGCCTCATGCGCGAGCGCCTCACATTCGCGCGTGACCTCGCCGATGCGGCCTATCTCTTCGAGGATCCCACGGACTTCGAAGAGGCAGGCGTCCAGAAGCGCTGGAAAGATGACAGCGCCCATCTCGTCCGCCTCTACGCCGACCGGCTCGAAGCCGACGTCGCGTTCACGGTCGAGAGCACGGAGGCCGTGATGCGCCAACTCGCGGAGGACGAGGGGGCTGGGTTCGGCCGGATCATCCACCCCGTCCGGCTAGCGACGACGGGCGTGACGGTCGGGGCAGGCATGTTCGAAACGCTCGTCGTGCTCGGCCGCGACGCGACGATCCGGCGCCTCCGCCGCGCTGCCGATGTGCTAGGGTAAGGATGGCCGCGTTAAAGCGTTACGGCGGAGAGTCCTTGCGGAGTGTACTTCATGTTTTACTTGAGCTATGCGCGAGCCGGACGAAGGGTCTTTTCAGGTTAACGCCGCGAACGTGCCTTTCGCTGTGCTGCCGGGCCTCGTGCTGATGTTTACGCTCGCGCCGGCGGCGGCTCCGGCTGTGCCGTTCGCGGTCACGGGGCTGTTCAGCGGGCTCATCGGGGCGATGCTCGGGCTGCTTGTCTACCGGCAGGTGCGCGACTACGGCCCGCTTGTGCGGATCGGTGCACTCACCCTGTTGCTGGCCGTGCTATGGGGCGCAGTCGAACTGATCGTGCCCTGAAGTGCGCGTTCGCTGCAAGGGAGGGGTATATGGACGGATTCCGAACCCGCTGTTGCGAGAATCCTTTCCCGGCGGGTGCTGTCTTACCACGCGCATCTCTCTGCTGCCACTCCTGCACCTCTCGGCACTTTCATGTGGTACCGTCCCTCTCCGGGGTCACGCCGTCCGCGGCGTTGGACCCCTCTCGTCCTGCTCGCACTCGTCGGTTTCACGGGCTGCGTCGTCCCTGCGCCGAACCTTTGAAAAGGGCACGCGCCTGACCGCTTTCGGCGAGGCCGACGAGCCGATGCAGCCGCCCGGCGTCTCCAGCAACGAGGTCTCCGCCGAACAGCTTCAGATCGCCCGCGAGCAGGGGATGGCCGTCGATGCTGCCCTTCGCTACACGCTCGGCCAAGTGCCCGGTGCCGAGGCCGGAGAATACCTCGTCGGCTACTTTCTCAGCGTGCCCACCGGGTATTACCAACTCGACGGTGGGGGGCTCGGCTGGAACGAGCCGTCGGGATCGGCGCATCTCGCTGTCGTCGTGCGCGATGGATACGATGGGCGGATCGTGCCCGAGGCTACGGTCCGCGTCCGCGCTCAGGACCGCTCGGGCCGTGAGATTCTCTCGCAGGAGCTCCCCTTCGGCTGGCACCCCGTCCTCGACCGCTACGCCGACAACGTGGAGCTTCCGGCCGGGACTTACACGCTCCGCGTCGAGATCGACCCGCCCCGCCTCCGCCGCCACGACCCCATAAACGGCGACCGCTACCACGGCCCGACCGCCGCCGTGTTCGAGAATGTCGTCGTGCCCGCCGATCTCCCGGCCGAGGCGACCGACGAAACGGCCCTCTGGTACGGCCGTGCACAGGGCGATGCCCTCGAACGGTCGCTCCACGCTATGATCAACGGCGAGGCCATGGACGGCGCCGAGACCACGCTCGATAGCGTGCGGCTGGCCTATGCCGTCGAGTACGCCGAGTCGTACTGGGTCTTCGATGGCGACAAGCTGGTGTACGACTTCCGCGCCGAGAGCACGAGCGCTAAGAATGCGCACGTCGAGGTCGCCACGCGCGATGCGCTCACGGGCCGGTTCCTGCCCGGCGTCACGGTGACGACCACGTTCTTGCGTGGTGACCGCGTCGTCGAGCAGGTGCAGCCGGGGCTGATGTGGCACCCGTGGCTCTACCACTACGGGATGAACGTGCGCGTCCCCGGCTCCCACGCCTACCGGCTCCGGGTGCAGGTCGAGCCGCCCCCGTACCGGCGGTGGACACGGCGGGGCGACTTCTTCGCCGCCCCGCTCGACTTCACCTTCGACGATGTCAACGTCAAGACCGGCCAGAAATAACCATGTCCCGCCCCTCGCTCTTCGCCGCCCTTCTCCTCTTCACCTTTCTCCCGGCGCACGCCCAACTCGATAAGGTTTACGGATGGGAAACCCCAGCGCGCGGCTGGCTCGAACCGACGGTCTGGACGCAGTTCGTGCCCGCGAGCGACCTCGAGTACGAGCGGTTCGATGGTGCACCCTCACGCGAGAACCTCCTGCTCCAGACCGTCGAGTTGGAATACGGGCTGACGGGCAGCTTCGCGGTCGGGGCCTACGCGGATTTCGAGAGGGCCGACGGAGAGGCCTTCCGCTACGCGCAGGTCCGCATCGTGGCGCAGTGGGCACTGTTCAGCCGTTATGAGCGGTTCTTCGACACGGCGCTCTACGCCGAGTATTACCAACCGCGCGCGAGCTACGGCGAGCCCTCTGAACTCGAAGCCCGGCTGATCTTGGAGAAGGACATCGGAGATATTCGGCTCCGGCTCAACCCCATCGTGAGCAAGGCCACGAGTGGAGACGAGATCAGCAATGGGTTGGAAGGGGCATTCGCCGGAGGCCTCTACTACCGGCGATTCTATTTCCTCCAGCCCGGCGTGGAGTACTACGCCTCGATTGGGGAGCTAGGCTCTGTACGGAAACTCATAAAGTGTGTCATCCCGGACCCCGATCCGGGATCTCGTAGCGCCCGAGGCATCCTTTTGAGATCCTGAAACGAGTTCAGGATGACACCACGGAGAGTTTCCGTACAAGCCCTAGCGAACCCTGCCGACCTGAGCGATCAGCGTCACGTGATTTACCCCACCCTCGATATCAACCTGCTGCCCGGCCTGAGCTGGAGCCTCGGCGTCGGGTTCGGGCTCTCGGACGGCAGCGACGATGTGACCGTCAAGAGCATCCTCTCGTACGAGTTCAATACGATCCGTCCGGGGCGGACCAGCGCCGGTAACGAAGCGGTCTGCGAGCCTCACCCGCCGAGCCGCTCGCGCAGAAGGGTCTGCACCGCTTTGGCGTCCGCGCCTTTGCCGGCGCGTCGCATCACCTGCCCGGTGAAAAAGCCCAGCAGCCGCGTCTCGCCTGCCCGATAGCGCGCCACCTCCTCCGAGTGCTCGGTGAGGACGGCGTCGACGTCGGGCGCGAGCGCCGCGTCGTCGCGCACGGCGGCGAGCCCGCGGGCTTCGACGACGGCCTCGGCGTTGCCACCTTCGTTCACGAGTGCCGCGATCACCTCACCTGCTGCCGACCGCGTGATCGTCCGCGCCCCGACGAGACGGAGTACGTCGGCGAGGGCTTCGGGCGTGGCGGCGGACTCGGCCAGCGAACGGTCGCCGAGGGCGGGGCGGAGGTCGTGGACGAGCAGCACGGCGGCCTCGCGTGCCGACGCGCCGACCGTGACGGTAGCCTCAAACAGCGCGGCGAGGTCGGGGTCGGCGGCGAGCACGGCGGCCTCTTCCTCGCCGGTACCGCGCTCGACGAGCGCGTCGTAATCGGTGCGCTGCGCGTCGGTCAGCCCGGCGGCGGGGTCGTGCGGGGCGGTAGACTGCGCGGGCTGCTCATTCTTTTTCGATGGCGACGGGGTGAGCGTTGCCTGCTTCGCCCAGTTGTCTTTCAGCGCGACGATGCGGTTGAAGACGAGCGCGTCCGGCGTGCTGTCCTCGGGGTCGCGCCAGAAATAGCCCAGCCGCTCGAACTGATACCGCGTCTCGGGCGGATCGTCGGCCACGCTCGGCTCGACGAAGCCGTCCGTCTCGACGAGCGAGATCGGGTTGAGGGCGTCGACGAAGTCTTCGAAGGTGTCGGGCGTGGGATCGGAGAACAGCCGGTCGTAGAGGCGGAAGCGGGCGGGGACGCCGTGCGCGGCGCTGACCCAGTGGATCACGCCGCCCACCTGCCGGTCGGTGGGGTTCTGACCATCACCGGTTGCCGGGTCGAACGTGTCGAGGTCGGCGACGGCGCGGAGGCCGACTACGTTGCCGTCCGCGTCTTTCTCAAGATCGGTGCAGGTGATGACGTAGCCGTGGCGCAGGCGGACGGACGCGCCGGGGGAGAGGCGTTTCCAGCCCTTCGGCGGGACTTCGGCGAAGTCATCGCGCTCGATCCAGACCTCACGGGTGAGCGGGATGCGGCGCGTCGTGGGCGCGTCGGCGGGCGGCGTCACGTCGTGCGGCCAGTTCGGCGCGTCGAACCACACGGTCTCATCGGGGAGATTCTCGATGACGAGCTTCAGCGGGTTCACCACCGCCATCACGCGCGGTGCGATGGCGTTGAGGTCGTCGCGGATGGCGTATTCGTAGCGCGCGATGCCCACGCTCCCGTTGACCTTCGTCACGCCGATCTCGTCGAAGAACCGCCGGATGGCTTCGGGCCGGATGCCACGCCGCCGCTGCGCCGCGAGCGTCGGCATGCGCGGATCGTCCCAGCCGCGCACGTGGCCCTCCTCGACGAGGCGGCGGAGCTTCCGCTTGCTCATCACCGTGTAGTCGATGTTGAAGCGAGCGAACTCGTACTGGCGGTTGCGCGGCTCGGGGATGCCGATGGCGTCGAGGTACCAGTCGTAAAGCGGGCGGTTGACGTCGAACTCCAGCGTGCAGACCGAGTGCGTGATGCCTTCGATGGCGTCGCCCTGCCCGTGCGCCCAGTCGTAGAGCGGGTAGATCGCCCAGTCGTCGCCGCGCCGGTAGTGGTGCGCGTCGCGGCGGATGCGGTACATCAGCGGGTCGCGCAGCTTCATGTTCGGGTGCGCCATCGGCCCGAACATGGTGTCGATCTTGGCGCGGAGCACGTGGCTGCCGTCGGGGTGCTCGCCCTGCCGCATCTCGTCGAGCAGGCGGAGGTTCTCCGCGACCGTCCGGTCGCGAAACGGCGACGGCGTGCCGGGCTCGGTCACGGTGCCCCGATTCGCACGGATCTCGTCCTCACTCTGACTATCCACGTACGCCAATCCCTTCTCGACGAGCTCGACGGCCCACTCGTAGAGCTGCTCGAAGTAGTCCGAGGCGAAGCGGATCTCGGCCGGGTCGAAGCTGAGCCAGCGCACGGCGTCTTCGAGCGCCGCGACGAACTCCATGCTCTCCGCCTCCGGGTTCGTGTCGTCGTAGCGGAGGTTGGTAAGGCCGCCGAATTCCTCTGCCAGCCCGAAGTTGAGGCAGATGCTCTGCGCGTGTCCGAGGTGCGGGTAGCCATTCGGCTCGGGCGGAAAGCGCGTCGCCACACGCCCGCCATACGTGTCGGCGGCCACGTCGGCGGCGATGATCTCGCGCAGGAAGTTGGACGGGCGGGTCTCGGAGGTCGGCTCCACGAGCGGGGACGGTTGGGCGGAAGGGAGATGCAACGATAACTCGGCAGAGCGAATCCCTTTCCGTCGAGGGTGTGGATAAACGTTGGAATCGGACGTGCAGGCAGGCCTGGCCAGACACGCGGGTCTGCCCCTACGATATGAATTCGGCCGTAGGGGCGAACCTGTGTGTTCGCCCTGATCGGGGCAGCACCTGCACATCGGACGCGGCACGCCGTGTCCCTACGCTTCTGCTACCGCCAGATTCCGAGCAGCCGTCGCACGACGATGACCTCGCCGAGATGGTGGGCGTTGTGGTCGGCGGCCAGCAGGATCTCGCGCAGGAGCGTGTAGCCCGGCGCGTGATCGAAGGGAGCCGTCAGGTCGCTACTTTCGTCTTCGACGAGTTCCACCAGCCGGTCGAGGTCGGAGCGGAAGGCCTGGCTCGTGTCGGCCCAGCTTTCGGGCGTCGCGTCCGCATCCGGCCAGTAGTCGTCGGGCCAGTCGTGGCCTTTGTAGTCCGGGTTTTGGGTGAACACGAGGATGTCGTGCTGGGTGAACCAGAGGTGGTAGGTCAGCTCCCAGAGGGAGTAGGGAAGGCCGTCCGGCCGCTCGTTGACGCGGTCCGGCGGGATGCCGTCGAGCGCGGTGCGCGTATCGACGTGGGCGTTGCCGCCGCGCAGGAGGGCGACGAGCTCGGAGCGGAGGCGAGGGTCGGGGGCGAGGCCGGCTTCGGGAAGGGGCATGGGCGGAGCGGACGAGGGCGAGAGGAGAGAACGTTTCACCAGCGGCGCTCGCGTGGGATCCGGAGGATCCTCCGGAGGACCGGGATGCGCCCGCGGGATCCTGGGATAGGGGGCGGGGCATTCACCTTGCTCTTCGACCTGCCCCTGTGATGAACTCCGACCCTTTCGGCGATGCGCTGCCCGTGCTCGACACGCCGCGCCTCCGCCTCCGCCATCCCCGACCCACCGACGCCGACGCTGTGCTCGCGATCTTCGGCGACCCCGAAGCGATGCGCTACTGGAGCCACGAGCCGCTGCACGATCTCGCCGCTGCGCGCGAGTATCTCGACGGCATCGACGAAGGGTTCACCGAGCGGACGTTGTTCCAGTGGGCCATCACCGAGCGCGACGACGACCGGCTCATCGGCACCGTCACGCTGGGGGACTGGAGCCACCGGAATCGCCGCGTCGAAATCGGGTTCATGCTGAGTCCGTCGCACCAGGGACGGGGGATCGCCGCCGGAGCCGTCCGCGCTGTGCTCGACTTCGCGTTTGGGCCGATGGATCTCCACCGCATCGAGGCCGACATCGACCCGCGCAATGCGGCGTCGGCGCGGCTGCTCGAACGGCTCGGGTTCGAGCGCGAGGGCGTGCTCCGCGACCGCTGGTTCACCTACGGCGAATGGAGTGACAGCATCCTCTACGGGCTCCTGCGGCGCGACTACGAAGGCGCGGCGACCGACGCGGGTTAACTTGTCCGCGCCTCTCCTGCGAATAGTGCCGTTATTGCAATGAAAGCTACCCCACCCGCCGAACGCACCACCTCCAGCGGCCTCCCTGTCCAGCCCGTCTACGACCGCGATGACCTCCCGCCGGATCTGAGCGACCGCCTCGGCGAGCCGGGCGAGTACCCCTTCACGCGCGGCGTCTACCCCGAGATGTACCGGCAGCGACTCTGGACGATGCGCCAGTACGCCGGCTTCTCGACGGCCGAGGAGTCGAACACCCGCTATCACTACCTGCTCGCGCAGGGCGCGCGTGGGCTCAGCGTCGCCTTCGACCTCCCGACGCAGATCGGCTACGACTCCGACGACCCGATGGCCGAGGGCGAGGTCGGCAAAGTCGGCGTCGCCATCGACTCGCTCGACGACATGGAGCGGCTCTTCGACGGCATCCCGCTCGCGAAGGTGACGACGAGTATGACGATCAACGCGACGGCGCCGATCCTGCTCGCGCTCTATATCGCCGTCGCGAAGGGGCAGGGGGCCGACCTCAACCGGCTCGGCGGGACGATTCAGAACGACATCCTGAAGGAGTACGCCGCGCGCGGCACGTACATCTTCCCGCCGCGCCCGTCGATGCGGTTCATCACCGACGTGTTCGCGTGGTGCGCGCGCGAGGTCCCGCGCTGGAATACGATCTCGATCTCGGGTTACCACATCCGCGAGGCCGGCAGCACGGCGGCGCAGGAGCTTGCGTTCACGCTCGCCAACGGCATCGCCTACGTCGAGGCCGCGCTCGCAGCGGGGCTCGACGTGGACGTGTTTGGGCAGCGGCTCTCGTTCTTCTTCAACGCCCATAACAACTTCTTCGAGGAGGTCGCCAAGTTCCGCGCGGCGCGGCGGCTGTGGGCGCGGATCATGCGCGAGCGCTTCGGCGCGACCGATCCGAAGGCGATGATGTGCCGCTTCCACACGCAGACGGGCGGCTCGACGCTTGCGGCGCAGCAGCCGAAGAACAACATCGTCCGCGTCGCGCTGCAAGCGATGGCCGCCGTGCTCGGCGGGGCGCAGAGCCTCCACACCAACGGGTTCGACGAGGCCCTCTCGCTCCCGACCGAGGAGGCCGCCGGGCTCGCCCTCCGCACGCAGCAAGTCATCGCCCACGAGACGGGCGTCACCGACACCGTCGACCCGCTCGCCGGCTCGTTCTTCGTAGAGCGGCTGACGGCGGACCTCGAACGCGAGGCCGAGCGATTGATCGAGAAAATCGACGAGATGGGAGGGGCCGTCGCGGCCATCGAGCAATCGTTCTATCAGGACGAGATCGCGCAGTCGGCGTATGAGGCGCAGCTCGCGGTGGAGAGCGGCGAGCAGATCATCGTCGGCGTCAACAAATATGAGGAGGGCGATGTGGAAGTGCCGGAACTGCTCCGCGTCGGCGACGAGATCCGCGACCAGCAATCCGAGCGCCTCGCCGCCCTCCGCGCCCGCCGCGACGCAGCCGCGTGGGCCGACGCGCTCGACCGGATCGAGCGGGCCGCGCGCGGCGATGAGAACCTGATGCCGCACGTCCTCCACGCCGTCGAGCAGTACGCCACGGTCGGCGAAATCTCGCACCGGCTGCGCTCGGTGTGGGGCGAATACGGAGGCTGAGCGCTGCCGGTCGGGGTGTCTGTGAAGAGAGGGCGGCGGTTCGGCGAAGTCGTTGTGAGCCTGACACCCACGGCGTCACGGGGCGTACCACGGACGGACCTCACCCTCTGCTGCCATACCCTCTGCTGCCATGCTGCCCGCCTTCCCCGAACGGTTCGACCTTCTCGACGAGCGCATCGCCCGATTCATGGCGAAATACGGTGTCCCTGCCCTGCGCTGGGCGGTTGGGATCGTGTTCATCTGGTTCGGTGCGCTAAAGCTCTTTCCGGGGATGAGCCCGGCTGAGGAACTCGTCAAGCACACGGTCTATTTCTTCGATCCGGCGTGGTTCTTTCCGCTGCTCGGCGTGTGGGAAGTGCTGATCGGCGTGTGCCTGCTGATTCGCCCGCTGATCCGCGTCGCCATCTTTCTGCTGTTCCTCCAGATGCCGGGTACGTTCCTGCCGCTCGTGCTGCTGCCCGACGTGTGCTTCACGAGCTTCCCGTTCGGGCTGACGCTGGAGGGGCAGTACATCGTCAAAAACCTCGTCATCATCTCGGCGGCACTCGTCGTCGGCGGGACGGTGCGGGAGACGCCGGAGGTTCAGCGCAAGCTTTGACCGGCGCTGGTGAGGTCGCAGCAGTTCAGCGCGGCTTGGTGCCTGCACTCCCTCGACCTCACCGCGCCACCGTCACGCGCTCGCTGAGCCGCTGCCCACCGGCCTCTCCACGCACGAGGTACACCCCCGCCGGAAGCCCCGCACCGTCGAGGCGGAACCGGTGCGTGCCTGCTTCCCGGTGCCCCTCGGCAAGCACAGCTACCCGACGCCCAAGCACGTCGTAGACCACGACACGGACCTCTGATGTCGCGTCAAGCGTGAGCGCCACCGTCGCTTCTCGGGAGAACGGATTCGGGTACACCGAGAGTGACGACGACAGCACCTCGGCCGACTCTTCTTCGCTCACCGTCCCCTCCGTCACCTCCAGCGTCAACGGGACCTCTACCGCTTCTCCCGTTTCGGCGGTGAACGCTTGGAGCGTGGCGGTATACGTCCCCACTGCCCGCGCGCCCGGCCGGAACGTCAGCGCGATCTCGCGGCTCTCGCCCGGCGCGAGCGTCCCGTCCCACGCAGCTTCCGGCCCGGCCTCCGAGTCCACTACGAGCCACGACGGCGGCAGCGGGTGCGGGCGGACCCCGACGATGCCCTCGCGCTCGAAGCTCGTGAACGTCATGTACATCACGCCGTTGGGGTCGATCCGGCTGCGCAGCGGGTTTGCCTTCGGGCCAGAACCTCCGTCCTCGAAGAGCACGGCCGGCACCGGGGTCTCCAGCGCCTCACCCTCTGAGTTCCCCCAGCGGTCCACCACCACGATGCGGTCGAAGCCGGGCGCGTCGAAGGAGGGGTAGACGGCGAACTCGACGCGTACCCCCTCCGGTCTGCCCTTCGCTCCGCCGTGGACATCGGGGACGCCGTGGGCGGCAGGGAGGGGGTAGGGCTCGGGGCGGAGGGGATACCCCTCGGCGAGAGTGCCAGTGCGGTCCACGGCCCAGAGTTCACGAGTGCCGGGGTCGTCCATGTCACTGATGCCGAGGAAGTAGAAGAGTTCTGTGGCCGACTCGTAGCTCAGCCCACCCGAGCCAAAGTCTCGGAGGGGGGTATCCGGCGGGACGATCTCGATGCGGCGGCCGGTTTCTTCCCCGTCGAGGTCTCCTTCGAGGAAGAGGACCCGGCGCGTCACGATCTCGTTGCCCACGGCGGTGTTCTCGATGTTCACCCACCACAAGGTGCCGCTCTCAGTGTCGTAGGTAATGCCAGTGGTAGCGGAGAACGGCGTAAGCTCCGCTATGTGGGGGTGCTCGAAGAATCGGACAAGCGTGAGATCGGGCGTAAACTCGAACGTTCGGTGCAGCCCGCTCCCCTCGGCTGTGAAAAGGCGACCATCCGGCGTCGTAGTGATCCCATAGGGGTCCCACGCTGCACCGAAATCCTCGTCGTCGTAGCGGTAGAGCACCTCGCCGTACGGCCCGCAAGGCTCATTACCACCGGCCACACGCGCCATCCCTTCCACTCGCTGCAATGGGCGGTCAAAGGAGACGCAGAACGTGAGTGCTTCGCTCCCGGTGTTTGTCAGCGTCGCCGTCAGCGTCTCGGTCTCGTCCTGCGGCACCGTCGCACTCAGGCTCTGCGGCGCAGCCGAGAGTTGAGCACGGGCAGGCGTACCCATCAAAACAGCGCTCCCCGCAAGCCCGACCACGAGGGCCAGACCCGCAAGGAGCGCTTGCATCGTCGAACGAAGTCTCGGCATGAGGCTCACACGTGCTAGCGTACGAGCGAGATCCGCTCGGTGACGCGGCTCGGCCTTTCCTTCGAGCCGCGGGGGTGAGCAAAAAGGAGGCCGTCGCACCTTCGCTCCGCTACCTCTCCGCCTGCGTGTCCTGCCAGCGCTCGACGAGTCCGAAGGCGGCGATGCCGAAGGCGACGGAAACGTTGAGCGAGTGCTTGGCCCCGTACTGCGGGATTTCGAGTGCGAGGTCGCACTGGTCCAGCAACGCCTGCTGCACGCCTGCGACTTCGTTGCCGAGCACGAGTGCGAGGGGGAACTGCGCCGCCGTGACAGCGCCGATGCGCATGGGCGTGTCCGTCTGTTCGAGGGCGGCGAGCGTCACGCCCTCCGCGCGCAGTCGGGCGAGCAGCGGGTGCGGGTCGGGGTGGTGGGACCACGGGACGGTGTGCTCGGCACCGAGGGCGGTTTTGGCGACGCTGCGGTGCTCGGGCGTCGGCGTGTAGCCGGTGATGTACATGTGGCGGATGCGCGCGGCGTCGGCGGTGCGGAAGATGGAGCCGACGTTGTACGCCGAGCGGATGTTGTCGAGCACGACGTCGACGGGGTGGCGCGGGAGCGACTGGAGAGCGTCGGGCGAGGGACGGGCGATTTCAGCCGAGGAGAGCTTTCGCACGGGCGAGGCGAGACGGATGAGCGGAAGAAGGCGGCGGAATGATACCTTACCGTTCCTTCTCGCGTCTCCTCTCCCCACCATCCCATCGAACGATGCCTCTTCCCACACGCCTAGCCACCCTGTCCCTCGCGCTCTGCCTGCCGCTCGTGCTCGGTAGCTGCACCGCGCTGCAAGAGCTCGCCAACCTCCGTAACGTCGACGTCGCCATCGACCGCGTCACGGATGCAAATCTCGCCGGGGTCAACGTCCAGCAGATTCGGTCGTACGATGACCTGAACGGGGGACAGGTGGCCCGCCTCGTTGCGGCGCTCGCCACGGGAAAGGCGCCGCTCTCGTTCACCCTTCACGTCGGCGCAGAGAACCCGGCGGAGAACGCTGCCAACGCCCGCCTCGTCCAACTCGACTGGACATTGCTGCTCGATAACACGGAGACGATCAGCGGAGTTTTCAACGACGACCGCGTGATCGCACCGGGCGCGACCGTGGACATTCCGCTGACGATGGAACTGGACCTCGTGCAGTTCTTCGGCCGGAACGTACAGGACATCGTCGAACTCGCGGCGGCCGTATCCGGGCAGGGATCGAAAGAGATCGCGCTCCGCGCCCGCCCGACCGTCACGACGCCCATCGGCCCGATCGCCTACCCGTCGGAGATCACGATCGTGCGGCGGCGCGTCGGCAACTAGCCGGAGACTGGCCTGAATTGTAACGGAGGGGCAGACGTCGGGCCGGAGTGAACATGGCGTTAATGCTTGAATCGGGCCGGGGTAGACGTGTACCTTAGTGGTTCTCTGCCTACCTCACTCTCCCCCCGTTTTCTCCCCGCGTGATCGTAGCCATCGACGGCCCGGCCGGCTCGGGAAAGAGCACCACCGCCAAGCGCGTCGCCGACGCGATGGGATGGCTGTATCTCGACACCGGGGCCATGTACCGCACGGTCGCCCTCGCGTTCCTCGACCACGGTACGCCCTTCACGGCCGTGGATGCCGATGAACTGCTCGGCGGGCTCGCGTTGGACCTGAAGATGGGGAAGGAGGGGCTTGTGGCGTACCTCGATGGCGAGGATGTGACGGCGCGCATCCGCACGCCCGAAGCCAGCGAAGCCGCCAGCCACGTGAGCACCATCCCGGCCGTCCGCGCCCGCCTCGTCAAGGAGCAGCGGCGGATCGCGAGTGAGCAGACGGCGCAGGGCGGCGGCGTCGTGATGGAGGGCCGGGACATCGGCACCGTCGTGTTCCCCGACGCCGAGGTCAAGGTGTATATGGTCGCCAACCCGGACGAGCGTGCGCAGCGCCGCCACCGCGAGCTCGTCGCGAGCGGCACCGACCTGTCGCTCGACGCCGTCTCCGACGAAATCGCCGAACGCGACGCCCGCGACGCGAATCGCGACGTCTCTCCGCTCCGCCAGGCCGAAGACGCCGTCACCCTCGACACGACAGGCCTCAGCATTGACGAGCAGGTGCAGCGGGTCGTCGCTCTCATCCGAGAACGGAGTGCGGGTTCGCTCGTACAAGCAGGTCCGGTCGGCGTGGAGCCGGCAAGACGAACAAACTCATCAACTTCATAACGAAGCCCGCGAGGCCGCGCGCGCGAGACGCCGGCCCCGTGGGATACCCTCACAAAACCCACCCGAGCGGCCGCCTCTCGACCCGTATCCCACGGCGCGGCCGTGACCTTAACCCAATCACATGGCTGAAGAGCTGGACACCAAAACGCAGAGCGAAGAGCAGGCCCCCGACGCCCCGAGCGCCGACGCCCCCACCACGCTCGACCAGGCAGACCCCGCGGACGCCGCACCTGCCGAAAACGAAGTTTCCGACGAAGCGCCCGAGAAGGAGTCGCTGCTCGACAAGGCGAAGCATGCTGTCGAGAACGTCGTGGACAAGGTCGAAGACGCCGTCGAGCACGCGGTCGAAGACGCCACGCACGGCACCAAGCGGCTGCTCGACGAGGCCGTCGACGCGGCCAAGAAAGCTGCTTCCGGTGCGGCCCACGCCGTTGCGGAAGCGGCCGATGGGGTGGCTGAGCGCATTACGGGCAGCACCGAGACCGTGGACCCGGAGGCGCCCGTCGCCATCGAGAGCCGCGAGGACCTGAGTTACACCGGCGGCTCGTACGGGTACACCGGCGAGATCCAGGGCAAGGTGATCACCCTCGCCGAGCTCGAGCAGTACGAGAACCGCACGGACCCCGACGAGCCCGAGGACAAGGACGAGGCGCTCATGGAGATGTACGAGCGCTCGATGACCGAAGTCACCGAGGGCGAGATCGTCATGGGCCGGATCGCGTCCATCGGCGAGAAGGAGATCGTCATCGACATCGGGTTCAAGAGCGACGGCATCGTCTCGAAGAACGAGTTCGACCTCGACCTCGAGATCGGGCAGGAAGTCGGCGTGTTCCTCGAACGGCTCGAAGACCGTTACGGCCAGCTCGTCCTCTCGAAGACGAAGGCCGACGACCTCCGCCGCTGGCAGCGGATCGAGGACGCTCACGAGACCGAGGGCATCATCGAGGGCACCATCATCCGCCGGATCAAGGGCGGCATGATCGTCGACCTCCTCGGCGCCGAGGCGTTCCTCCCCGGTTCGCAGATCGACGTCCGCCCCGTGCGCGACTTCGACGCGTACCTCGGCAAGACGATGGAGTACAAGGTCGTCAAGATCAACGCGGCCAACGGCAACGTCGTCGTCAGCCACAAGGCGCTCATCGAGAAGGACCTCGAAGCGCAGCGGACGAAGATCCTCGACTCGATGGAAGTCGGGCAGGTGCTCGAAGGCATCGTCAAGAACATAGTGGACTTCGGCGTCTTCATCGACCTCGGCGGCGTGGACGGACTCCTCCACATCACCGACCTCTCGTGGGGCCGCGTCGGCCACCCGAGCGAGGTCGTCGAGCTCGATCAGAAGCTGAACGTCGTCGTGCTCAACTACGAGAAGGAGCGGCAGCGGATCTCGCTCGGGCTCAAGCAGCTCCTCCCGCACCCGTGGGAGAACATTGAGGACCGCTTCACCGAGGGCCAGACGGTCCAGGGCCGCGTCGTCTCCATCACCGACTACGGCGCGTTCGTCGAGCTAGAGAAGGGGATCGAGGGCCTCGTCCACATCTCCGAGATGAGCTTCACCGAGCACATCAAGCACCCCACCCAGAAGGTGCAGCTCGGCCAGATCGTCGACGTGAAGCTGCTCAACATCGACTCCGAGGACAAGAAGATCTCCCTCGGCATGAAGCAGCTCGAAGCCGACCCGTGGGAAGGCATCCTCGACCGCTTCTCCGTCGGCCAGACCTCGACGGGCATCGTCCGCAACATCACCTCGTTCGGCGCCTTCGTGGAGATCGAAGCGGGGATCGACGGGCTCGTCCACGTCTCGGACCTCTCGTGGACGAAGCGGATCAAGCACCCCTCCGAGGTCGTGAAGAAGGGGCAGGAGCTGGACGTTCAGATCCTCGACATCGACGTGGCGCAGCGCCGCCTCTCGCTCGGTCACAAGCAGGTTCAGACCGACCCGTGGCAGCAGTACGCGACGGCCTATGAGGAGAACTCCGACACGACGGCCGTCGTCACCGAGGTAACGAGTGACGGGGTTCGCGTGGAGCTCCCGCTGGAGGCTCCGGGCTTCGTCCCGGCCAGCCACCTCGAGCGCACCGGCGATCCCATGGACGCCTACCGCGAGGGTGAGGAGCTCGAGCTCCGCGTCATCCGGCTCGACCGCTCCAGCCGCGACATCATCCTCTCGGAGACCGCCCGCCGCATGGCGGCCGAGCGCGCCGAGAAGAACGCGGAGCGGGCGGAGAAATCGAGCGTCCAGCGTGAGGAGCGCAAGGCCGTCCAGCAGTTCCAGAGCGAGGCGCGTGGCCCGGCCACGATCGGCGAGCTCAGCGGCCTCGAAGCCCTCAAGGCCAAGATGGAAGCGCAGGAAGAGGCCGCCGAGGAGCCCGAAGCTCTAGCAGAGCCCGAAGCTCCGGCAGAGGAAGCTCCGGCAGAGCCCGAAGCCGAGGTCGAGGTGACGACGGAGGACGCGACGGCCGATACGGACGCAGCGATGATCGAGGAGGGCGGTGAAACGCCCGAGATGATGGATCAGCCCGCCGACGAAGCGGTCGCCGAAGCCACCGGCTCCGATGAGGAGGAGGAAGGCACCTCGGCCGAGATGGGCGAGGCGGACGCCACCGTCATCGGCGACGACGCCGAGTCCGTCGCTGAGGAGGCCGAAGAGGAGAAAGAAGCCTAAGGCGCTACGCCTGCTGAGGCTGAAGGGCGGCGATCCAGTACAGGTCGCCGCCCTTTTTGTGTCATGTCGAACCGGTCGAGGGCTGAGTATCAGCCGTTCTTTTCCCTTCATCCTATCTCCTCTCTGCCGTGGAACCGACGTTCGCTGACCTCGACCTCAAAACATTCGCCGATCTCGAAGGACCGGAGCGGGCCTTCCTGACGCTCTACCTCCCCGGCCCGGACAACGTCCGCGCGCTCGACCAGCAGTTTCACTCGATCCGTGCCCTGCTCGATGGGAACGAGGCGGAGCTCGAACACTTCGAGCAGAACGTGACGCTGCTCGAGCCCCTCCTTGGTGACCTGCGCTTCGATACCCGAGCCGTCGCCGTCTTCGTCTGCTGGGCGCTCGATATCGCGAAGACACTGCCGCTGACCGTCGCGGTGCCGGATAAGGTGTGGATGGGCTAGTCGCCGTACATCCGCCCGCTCGCGGAACTGCAGGATGAGTACGAGGACTTTGCCGTCGTGGTGGTGGACAACACGGAGGCTCGGGTGTATCTCGTCCACAGTGCGGTCATGAAAGAGGGCGACCGGGTGAAGGGGGATGTGAGGAACGCCGTCAAAAAAGGCGGGTGGTCGCAGAAACGTTACGCTCGACGCCGCGAGAAGGAACTGAATCAGTACGCCGGCGACGTGGCCGAGACCGTCCGCGAGTTGTACGATGAAGAGGGATCCGCACGGCTCGTCCTTCTCGGCTCGAAAGGGGCCATGCAGGCAGTCGAAGCGCATCTGATAACGCCCCTCAAGGAGCGGCTCGTCGGTGAGCGCTCGGTGGACGACGACACGTCGGTGCTCAAGGGAGCGTTCGTACTCTATTTCGAGGGCGGACGAGCGAGTGAGCAGGCGCTGTGGGGGCGAATCCGTGAGGGCTATCTCACGGGCGGGCTCGCGACGGTCGGGCCGCAGAAGGTGTTGCACGCTGCGCAGCAGGCGCTCATCACCCTCGCCCTCATCGACCGCGAAGTCGAGTTAAAGGGGACGAAGTGCCGCGCTTGCGAGCATCTCGTCTGCGGCACGCCGAGCACCTGCCAGCAGTACGGGAGCAGCGACGTATTCGCTGTCGACTACGTCAACGAGCTGGTCGAAACCCTCGCCCGTACCGGTGCTGAGGCCGATTTCGTGGATCCGTTCGACGCGCTCCAAAGGTCGGCAGCGTGGCCGCGCTGCTGCGGTATTGACCTGGTCCAGGCTCTTCGTTCGCGTCCGGCCGCAATAGGGTAGCCTTACCTTATTAGCCTTAGCGGGGTCGCTTAGCGCGTCAAGAAAAGTGATAAGGTGATGGGCAGATTGGCGCACCTAAAGGATGCCGATCTTCTCGTTAGCAGCCGTCGAGGCGTAAACAATTACGCCGTATTATAACGGTAGCACTCTTACCCAGCAATACCACCCTACCTGCGCTGTCCGACAGCAGCACGTAATCGCTTGAGCGCCGTCAGGAGTGGCAACGCCGCACATCACACCCTATGAGGCTCTCCATGAAACAGGCTATCGCTCGTCGTTCTCTCCTCTTCTGCACTCTCGTCTTGCTCCTGATCCCCCTCTCGGCCCGGTCCAGCCGCGCGGCAGATATCGACGTGGCCCCTGGCGCCGTCGTGGTCAACGCGGGCGACGGCCAATGCTCGCTCCGCGAGGCCATTCTCAACGCCAACACCGATTCGGACATGAGCAGTGGTGATTGCGCGGCGGGTAGTGGGGCCGACGTCATCCGACTGGCTGCGGGCACCGTGTACTCAATCACGGATCCCTATGCCAGCGTCCCCCCTCTCGGGTTCATCGGATTGCCTGAGGTGACTAGTGCGATCACGATAGAAGGCAACAGCGCGGTGATTGAGCGGCTGTTCGGCGCGTCGGACTTCCGGATCTTCCTCGTAGATACTGGGTCCTCTCTCACCCTCCAACATACGACGGTGCGGGGTGGCCGGACGGGTCGTGAAGGGGCCGGTATCTACAACGCGGGCGATCTCACCCTTGAGGGCAGCACGATCACCGGCAACCGCGTGATCCGTGCGAGCAGTGGTGGCGGCATCTACAACCAAGCAGGCAACGTCACCCTGCGGAATAGCGTTGTCAGCAGCAATGGAGCGAACCTCCAGGGCGGTGGGATCTACAACGGCGGTGGGACAATAGTCATCTGGGAGAGCGAATTCGTAAGGAACGGCGTAGGAGGGGTTGCTGACCTCGCTGACGGGGGCGGCATCTTTAATGGCGGTGGCACCGTCACCATCGAGAAGAGCGAGTTCGTCGGGAACGGCGCAGTCCACAACGGGGGAGCCATTCTCAATTACGGCGGCGATGTCACCATCGCAGAGAGCTCATTCAAGAATAACACCGCCAACACCACTGGCGGAGTCTACGACTACACTACCAGCGCCGGCCCCTTTGATGGAACATCCACGCTCAGGGTCGAGTGGAGCACGTTCGAGGGGAACGAGGCCGAAGGGGGGAGTGTCATGGGGGCTCGGAATGCGGTCATCACTAACAGCACCTTCAGCGGGAATACGGGCTCGTCTGGTGCCATCATTGAGGGCAGCAACATCACGATCATCAGCAGTACCATCGCGGACAATCCCAGGAACGCCACGGGACTGCTCGGTACGATCTGGGTCAAAAACTCTATCGTGGCCGAGAGCGGGGTCCACTCCCAATCCGGTTGCTACGGTGGGCTCACAGATGTCGGGATCGTCTCACTGGGCTTCAACCTATTCGAGCGCGACAATGGCTGCCCCGTCGAGCCAACCGATGTAGTCATCGATTCCGGTACGCTCTTCACCACCGTGCTCGGCCCGCTGGCGGACAACGGCGGCCCGACGCTGACGCACGCCCTCCTCGACCAACCCGCTAACCCCGCTCTCGACGCTGCCTCCTGCACCGACGCCGACGGCCACCCCCTCACCAGCGACCAGCGCGGCGAGACTCGCCCGTCCGACGACCCCGACATCGCCAACGCTGATGGTGGCTGTGACATCGGCGCATTCGAGTTGCAGGTGGAGGGAGCGCCCGACGAGACGCCGCCGGTGTGCGGGGCCATCACCGTCGAAACCGACGAGGGCAGCCGGCTCACCGCCGTCAGCACCTCGGCCTCAGACCCCGAAAGCGGCATTGCCTTGGCGACCTTCACGCGCCTGCGAAACCTCGACGGCTTCCTCGACGGTGCCGGACCCTTTACGCAGGGCGACACCGAACCCTTTGTCCCCAACGAGACGCCCTCGGTCGCCATCCGCGGCGAGCGCATCAGCCTCGACAGAGGCGGGGCCATCGTCGTCACCGTGACCAACGGGGCCGGGCTCTCCTCCCGGTGCGACCCCGTTATCGAGAATGTTTCGGCCGAGGCTCCCGAGAGCTACGTGCTCTCGCAGAACTACCCCAACCCGTTCACGGCCCCGACGCGGATCGCCTTCGCGCTTCCCGAGGGGCAGCCGGTACGTCTGGCCGTCTACGACGTGTTGGGCCGAGAGGTGGCCGTGCTGGTGGACGAGGAACTGCCGGCGGGCCGCTACGAGGCGGTGTGGGACGGGCACAGCGTCTCCGGCGGGGAGATGGCGAGTGGGGCGTACTTCTACCGGATCGAGGCGGGCACCTTCTCCGCGACCCGGCAGATGACGCTCCTGAAGTAGCAGAGCTGATTGGGCAGAGCGAGTGCGACGGGCGCAGTGCCTTCTGCACCCCTCGCACTCGCTCTCTTTTTATGCCCACTGTCAGACAGCGGGGAACGAGTTGGGGGAGGGATAGGGCGGAGACGTGGGGTGAACCTCATCAGGACGGGGAGGTTTAAAAGGATAACACGCGGGTGTTAATGCCCGCGCCGCCCCGTCCTCCCATCACAGGACTCGTCATGGCTACGACGCATCGCCTCATCGAATGGACCGACGCGCACCGCGACGTCGCGTTCGACCTCGTACGGATGTACCTCGGCATCGGGCTGTTCGTGAGAGGCTGGTTGTTCATCACGGACTCGTCGACGCTCATGAGCCTGTTGGCAGACACGGGGGAGTCGACGTTTATCTCGGCGGCTCTCGTCCATTACGTCGCCCTCGTGCATCTCTGTGGCGGTCTGTTGATGGCCTTCGGGTTGCTGACCCGCGTCGCCGCACTCGTGCAGATTCCGGTTCTCGTCGGGGCCGTCTTCTTGGTCCACCTCGACGACGGGCTCCTCGCGTCAGGGCAGTCGCTGGAGTTCTCCGCGCTCGTTCTGTTCCTGCTCGTGATGACCTTCTTCCACGGCTCCGGCCGTCTCTCGCTCGACTACTACCTGTTCGAGCGGGAGGACCTGCGCGCCGTTCGGGAAGCCCGATTCAGCCCGCCCCCGCCGCCCAGCGTGACGGTTCCCCGTCCGTCGGATGCCCCACCGGCTACTGTACGGGCTAATGCAGGGGGAAGCAGCAAAGCCGAGCCGGTCGAGCACGCCGTCCCGGCTGGCTGCACCTGCGGCTTCACGCGCGACCGGAACGACCCCCGCGTGCGAGCCGAGCGGCGGTACGGGATGCGGGCACTCCGCTTCCTCACCGGCACAACTGGTACCCCCCGCGAGATCGCCTTCCGCTGCCTCGACTGCGGTAACATCGTCGAAGCCACTAAGGACGAGGCGGACATCGCGCACTACACCCATCATTAGACGCCCGGCCTGCAGCCGCCGAGTTGGGCTGCCGCCAAAAGAAAAGAGGCCCCACCGGGATGAACCGGTGGGGCCTCTTGCGTAGCCCTCACTCCCGGCTCAGCATCCCCTTTCGGTTCGCTGAGGCCGAAGCGCAGGTTTAGCGGACGAGAGTGATCCGCTGCGTCAGCTGCGTGCTGCCGGCTTCGAGGCGGTAGAGGTACATCCCGCTCGGGAGCGAGGACGCATCGAAGCGGACGGTCTGGTCGCCTGCCTGCCGCACACCATCGATGAGGGTCGCCACGCGGCGCCCGAGGACGTCGTAGACCGTGAGGCGGACCTGCTGCGCCGTCGGCAGCGTGAAGCCGATCGTGGCCGAGGACGTGAACGGGTTGGGGTAGGCCCCGTGCAGGACGAACGTCCCCTCGGGGGTGGTTTCCTCCACGGCCACGGGGTTCCCCTGCGCGGTCGCAGCGTTGGCGATGATGTCGTCGAGATCCGTCCCGCCCACGAAGGCGAACCGGACGCTGACACTCTCCCCAGCGGCGATGTCGTAGGGGCCCACACCGAGGACGGTGCGGCGGTCATCGGGAAGCTCCGGGGTGGGGAAGAACGTGGTGAGGCTGTTGAAGACGTCCTCCTCGGTGGGGTTGGTACCGCCGCCGGCATCGAGGTTGTAGCCCGACACGTCGTCTTCAAGTGCAGCCACCCCGTAGTAGTTCGGAGCTGGGCCGTCGTCGTAGACATACAGCAGCCGGGTCTCCGCGTCATAATCGCCGAGGTTGGCCGTGGCCGCACCGACGTCCCAATCCGCGAAGACGCCGGCGTAGATGTTCTCGAGATCGGAACCGGACGTGTTCTCGATGTCAAACTCGACGACCACGAAGCCGTCCGACCCATCGGCCGCACTCGAATACGAGAACTGGCCGATCTCCAACCCGATTGGGTTCGGGGCACCGCTGTCGTCATAGGCGGCAGTGAAAGCCTGGTCGAACCCGGACGGGGGGGAAGCAACCCTCAGCGAGTCCGTCGTCACCCACTCGCCGGTCTCGTACGCCATGCCGGAGACCTGGTCCTGGCTCTGGCCCACGACGAAGGTAGAGGCGAAGAGCCCCTGTGCGCCGTCGAAGACGAAGCCGGTCCCCGCGAAAGGCGCGGGGCTATGGGTTCCGAGGTTGCCGTCGGCGTAGACCTCGAACTGCACGAGGCCCGTATCGTGGATGGCTTCGTCGAGGCCCGGAGGCGGAGCCGCGACGGCAGCCTGGGCCTCGGCCGCATTAGCGAGCAGGTCGTCGAGGTCCGTACCGCCGACGTAGGCGAAGCGGACGGTCACGCTTTCGCCCGCCGTAAAGTCGTACGGGCCCACTCCGATGACGGTGCGACGGTCGTCGGGAAGCTCGGCGTCGGGCGCGATGTTCGTGAGGCTGGTGTAGAGGATGCCGTCGCCGGGCAGCGCGTCGAAGAACACGCCCGAGACGTTGATGCCCTCGTCGCCGTTGAGCGCGGCGATGCCGAAGTAGTTCGTGGAGGTGTTGCTGTCGTCGTAGACGTAGACGATTTGCTGCTCCTCGTCGTAGGCCCCGAGGTTCTGGGCGAACTCGCCGACGTCCCAATCGGCGAAGAGGCCGAGGTAGACGTCCGCGAGGTCCGCGCCCGAGGTGTTCTCGACGGTGAACTCGACGATCACGTAGTCATCGCCCTCGCCAGAGTACGAGAGCTGCGAGACGTCTACGCCGATGGGGTTGGCGGCGGCGCTATCGTCGTAGCCAGCCGTGAACGCCTGGTCGAAGCCGGGCGGCGGGTCGGCTTCCGCGAGCGGATCCGTCGTGGCCCATTCGAGGTCGGGGAACTCGTAGGCGTCGCCCGAGACCTGATCCTGCGAGAGGCCGACGAGGAAGGTGCTCTCGTAGAGCCCGTTGTCGCCGTTGAAGACGAACCCGGTGCCGACGGAAACGCCAGCGGCGTCGGCGTAGGCCCCGAGCTCGCCGAAGTCGTAGACCTCGAACTGCACGTCGCCCGTGTCGTGGATGGCTTCCTCGAGCGGGGGCGGGCCGGCCTCGATGTCCGTCTCCTCGATGGCGAGGAGCTGATAACCGGAGACCGCCGGGTCGTCGAAGGTGAACTGGCCGACCACGCCGGTGAAGGTGAACTCTTCCTCCGGGATGGGGAGACCGTCCACGTCGGTGTCGTCCGCGTTCGGAATGCGGAGACCGTCCGTGAGCGTGGCCGACGCGTCGGTGGCGTCGTAGCTGGTCGCCGCCGTGAACGTGCCGGTCTCAGCTACCGTGAGGCCCTCGACTTCGACGAGTTCGGCTTCGTAGTCCTCGCCGCTGTCGATGAGTTCCTGGAGCGTCACCGCCTGCGGTGTGACGTTACCACCCTGGCCAAGGATCTCGTAGCTCGCGAGGTCGCCCTCATTGATCTGGAGGAGGCCGCGGAACTCGGAGAGGGTGCCGGTGAGGCGGAGTCGCGTGCCCGTCGTAACGGTACCGTCGGCGACGTCATCGAAGAAGTCGCCCGCAGTCTGGCGGATCGCAAGGCCCCCGGTCGCGTCCTGGAAATAGGTAAAGGCTCCCTTCGCACGAGTGACGGTGCCCTGGACGGTGACCGTCGAACCGGGACCCATGGTGCGGGCTTCGGCGAATGAGATGAGGCCGGCCACCGACATGCCGTTGACGCTGAGCACCCAGGCATTGTTGGGGAAGTCCCCGAGCGTTGCGATGTCAGTCGGCTGCGTCGCTCCGCAGGCCGCGGCTTGGATGAACGTCGGGCCGGTCTGCCCTAGCTCGTTGCCCCCGAAGAACACGCCCGCCTGCGGGACCGCCCACTCCACCACGAGCACGTCGCTTCCGCTGAACGAGCCGGTGATGGGGACGTTGACCACGCTGAGGTTGTCGGCGGCGCTAATGCTCAACGTTGCCGTGCCGACGAGGGAGAGATTGGCCGTAACAAACGGTCCGTCGAGGGTGTAGAGGTTCACCGTCGTCGCGCCGGCGTTACCAACCTCCTCGATCCCGAGGTCGACGCTCGTTACGTCGAAGGCACCGGTGATTTCGTCGAAGTCGCTGAGGTCGAAGACGCGGAAGTAGCTGTTGGGCGGTGTCGGGCAGGCGATGCCGGTGGCCGGCACGATATCCATGCTCGCCGAGTGCGTGATGGTGATCTGGTCACCGCCGCCGCGTTGGCTGAGGTTATCGACTTGGGAGGCGACCCAGGGGGCACCGGCCGCGCTGGCCGTGGAGCCGTCGGCGCGCTGAAGCTGAAGCGTCTGCTGTGCTTGCTGAGCCGTAGCCGGACCGGCCGCGAGAATCAGCGTGAGAAGGAGTGCAAGGGTAGTAACGATGGGTGGTGCGTGACGTGGTAGCAAACGTATCGTCATGGGAGGATAGAGGAGTTGATTGAAGAAAGGTCCTTTATGCTGGTGACGCAGGCGGACCGTGGCGTGGCGTTAAGAAACACAATTTATCGCACTCCTGCACAACCCGCATCGCGTTTATGTACGGCGGCCCCACCAACCTCAGGCTGATGGGGCCGCGAAAGACAGCGTTGCCGTCGAGCTAGTCCTCGACGTTGTCGATCTGCGCCTTCTGCAGCGTACCGGAGTAGTCGACGTAGACGGTCTTCGTCTCGGTGAAGAAGTCGAAGACCTCCCAGCCGCCTTCGCGGTGGCCGTTGCCAGTGGCCTTCACGCCGCCGAACGGCATGTGCGCCTCGGCCCCGATCGTCGGGCCGTTGATGTAGGTGATGCCGGCTTCGATGTCGCGCATCGCGCGGAAGGCGCGGGCCACGTCTTTCGTGTAGACGGCGGAGGAGAGCCCGTACGGCGTGTTGTTGGCGACCTCGATGGCCTCGTCGAACGACGAGATTTTGAGCACGGCGAGGATGGGGCCGAAGACCTCTTCCTGCGCGAGCCGCGAGTCGGGCTGCACGTCGGTGAAGATGGTCGGCTGGAAGAAGTGGCCGTCGTCGAGCCCGTCGCCGGTGGCGCGCTCGCCGCCGAGGACGAGCGTGGCCCCTTCGTCTTTCGCGATGCCCATGTACTTCTCGACTTTGGTGATGGCGTCGGCGTTGATCATCGGACCCATCTCGGTGTCGGCGTCGTTGCCGTAGCCGAGCTTGAGCGCCGAGGCGCGGGCCTTCAGCTTCTCGACGAGCGCGTCGTGGATGTCCTCGTGCGCGATGAGCCGGCTCGTGGCGGTGCAGCGCTGGCCCGTCGTGCCGAACGCGCCCCAGAGCAGGCCCTCCACGGCGAGGTCGAGGTCGGCGTCCTCCATCACGACGCAGGGGTTCTTGCCGCCCATCTCGAACGAGAACCGCTTGTGCATCCGCCCGCAGATCGCGCCGATCTTCGAGCCGGTCTCGGTGGAGCCGGTGAAGGTGATGGCGTTCACGTCCTCGTGCTCGACCATCGCCTGCCCGACCTCGCCCGCGCCCTGCACGAGGTTCACGACGCCGTCCGGGAAGCCCGCGTCGATCATCGCCTGCACGAGCAGCATCCCGCTGTGCGGGGCGTCCTCGCTCGGCTTGAAGACGACGGTGTTGCCCGCGAGCACGGCCGGGAACATCTTCCACGTCGGGACCGCCACGGGGAAGTTCCACGCCGTGATCACGCCGACGACGCCAATGGGGAGGCGGATCGACATGTTGAACTTGTTCGAGAGCTCGCTCGGGACCGTGTGGCCGAAGAGGCGGCGGCCCTCGGTGGCGGCGTAGTAGGCCGTATCGATGGCTTCCTGCACGTCGCCCTTCGTCTCGAAGAACGGCTTGCCCATCTCACGCGTCATCGCGTGGGCGAGCTCAGCCTTCCGCTCGGTCAGGATGTCACCGAGCCGGCGGAGGATGTCGCCGCGCTGCGGAGCCGGCGTTAGCCGCCACCCGGCGTAGGCCGCGCGCGCGGCGGCGACGGCCGCGTTCACGTCGTCGGCATTCGACTTCGGGAAGCGGCCGATGAGGTCCGCGTTGCGGGCGGGGTTACGGTCCTCGAACGTCTCGCCCGAGGCGGCGTCGCGCCATTCGCCATCGATGAAATTCTGGAAGGTCTGGACCTCAGTGGAGGTGCCGTTCGCGGTCATCGTCTCTGCCATGTCACAGGAAGGGTTTTACGGGGGATCGGAAGCGCCACGCGGGGCGGATGCGTAACTTACCGCACCTCCGCCGCTGGGTCCATCCGCTTTCTGTGGATTCCCTTTTTGAGTATGGAGGTACGGGAGGACGGGGGGGAGTTCGTTTCCTCACTCTCGCGCCGGTTCTCCCATCCCCCCGCCCTCCCATCCCCCAATCCCCATGCAAACCATCGACCCTTCGACAAGCTCAGGGCAGGCTCTCGAAAGCCGCCTCTCCGAGCGCGTCCGTTCCGTCCCGCCCAGCGGCATCCGCCGGTTCTTCGAGATCGCCGCTACGATGGAGGACGTGATCTCGCTCGGCATCGGCGAGCCGGACTTCGTCTCGCCCCAGCCGATCATCGACGCGGCGAAGGCGTCGCTCGACGCAGGGAAGACGGGCTACACGGCGAACGCCGGGCTGCGGGAGCTGCGCGACGCGATCTCCGAGGAGCTCGACCGGCTCTACGACGTGCAGTACGACCCGGCGACCGAAATCCTCGTCTCCGTCGGTGTCAGCGAGGCGATGCAGCTCACGATGCTCTCGCTGCTCGGTCCCGGCGACGAGATCCTCATCCCCGAGCCGTGCTTCGTCTCCTACGGCCCGACCGCGAAGTTCGCCGGGGCCGACGTGGTCTACGTCCCGACGAGCGTCGAGCACGACTTTCAGGTGACGGCCGAGGACATCGAGCGGCTCATCACGCCGCGCTCGAAGGTCCTCTTCCTCGGCTACCCCAACAACCCGACCGGGGCCGTCCTCCGCCGCGAGACGCTGGAGGAGATCGCCGAGGTCGTCGTCGAGCACGACCTGCTCGTGATCTCGGACGAGATCTACGACCGACTCGTCTACGGCGAGGCGCACGCGCTCGGCCACACGTGCCTGCCCTCGATTCCGTCGCTGCGGGACAGGACCGTGCTCCTCGGAGGGTTCTCGAAGGGCTACGCGATGACGGGCTGGCGGATCGGCTACTGCTGCGCGCCGCCGGAGATTCTGAAGGCGATCTACAAGTGCCACCAGTATGTCGTGATGAGCGCGCCGACGATGGGGCAGATCGGGGCCGTCGCCGCGATCCGCGAGTGCCAGCCGTATGTCGAGGAGATGCGGCAGGCGTACGACGCGCGCCGCCGCGTGCTCGTGGACGGCCTCAACGCCGCCGGCCTGCCGACGTTCGAGCCGGAGGGTGCGTTCTACGCCTTCCCCGACATCACCTCGACCGGCCTCACGTCCGAGGAGTTCGCCCAGCGGCTACTCCGCGAGGAGCACGTCGCCTGCGTGCCCGGCGATGCCTTCGGGCCGAGCGGGACGGGCTACATGCGCTGCTCGTACGCGACCTCGCTGGAGAACGTCGAAGAGGCCGTCCGCCGCATCACCGCCTTCGCCGAGCGGCTGCGGGCGTAGCTCCGTTTCCCGCTCGTTCTATCCCAGAACTGTCTGTATGCGTCTTACGTCAGGACTCCTCCTGCTTCTCGCTTTGAGTGTGGGTATTCCCTCGGTGAAAGCGCAGACCGAGTATTTCACGAACGGTAAAGCGGGAGCGGGGAGCAGCGTGTCGTTCCTCGGCGGCAGCGGCCAGAACGGCTTCGGGGTGGAGTTCGAACTGATGGGTTCGCCGAGGGTGGGGGGGACCCTTAGCTACGCAAAAACGAGCGTGGAGCAGTCCGGTGGGAGCTTCGGCGACGATACCTCCTTCGACGTGAGCGCGGTGGGCTTCGGCGTCCAGTTCTTCCCGGGTCGCCAGGGCATCGACGGGCCGCTCACGATAGGGCTCGGGTTCGGGCTCGGGTTGATCAGTGAGGTAGACGCCACCACACTCAACGTCGGCCTGCTGGGTAGATTCAAACGGTCGTCGCAACGGGGGTGTGTGGAACAGTGGCTGTGTGGGCCGATCGTAGGAACTCACCCAGCGCCTCGGCCGGCGTTCGCCAGCTCAGCGTCTTGCGTGGTCGAGTGTTGAGTGTCAGGGCCA
>JBBSMX010000027.1:0-35613 GCA_038232935.1 Rhodothermales bacterium
GACGAACCCGTCGAGGTTCACGAGGCTCGTGAAGGCGACCGAGGCGATCCCACTCTCGGGGTCACTCGCCGAGGTCTCGACGGCGGACAACGCGCCGCCGGGCCCGTCGAACTCCGGCACGATGGCCCCGCACACCGGCGGGGTGTCGTCGCCCATCATCTCGCAGGCGTCGCCGGTGCCGTCGCCGTCCGTGTCGGCTTGGTTGGGGTTCGGGGTGTCGGGGCAGTTGTCGCAGACGTCGCCCACGCCATCGCCGTCGGCGTCTTCCTGGTTCGGGTTCGACGTGAACGGGCAGTTGTCCTCGCTGTCCGGGATGCCGTCGCCGTCGGAGTCTCCGTCCCCATCCGTCCACGTCTTGCGCGCCTCGTTCGAGGTTATGGTGGCGCCCTCGCTGTTGACGAAGGAGGCCACCACGACATCGATGCCAGCGACGGCGCTGGTGAAGGTGAACGTAGCCTCGCCACTTGCGTTGGTATCGTCGGTGCCGGTGAGGCCGGCGTTCGGACCGCTGATCACCTCGAAGGTGACCTCGCGGTTCGCGATGGGATCGCCGCTATCGTCCTGCACCGATGCCGTGACCGTGTGGTCAGTGTTGACAGGGTTCGTGGCATTGAGCGGCGTCAGCAGGATGCCCTCGCCGACGATGGCCGCCGTGCCGCTGATGATGAAGGTGGCGAGGTGGATGATGTCGTCGTTGGAGGGGTTCTGCGAGAAGATCTCGATCGCGGTGTCTCCGGTACCGATAAGCGGGTTGAGCGTGTAGAGCTCATCGTCGTCGAAGTCGGTAGCGTTGGGGTCGGGCGGGTTGGCCGGATCGTCGCCGAGCCCGCCGACGGTGTAGAGGGCCCCGTTGGCTAGAGCCCCGTCGTCGAAGTCCCCCGCCGAGCTGGTCAGGCGTTGGCCGTTGACGTCAATGAGGCTGAACTGCCCCCCGGCCTGCAAGCTGAAGCCGATAGCGAGCGAGAGCTCGATGTCCTGGGTCGCGCTATCGAACGGCTCGGCCAGCGTGAGGGCGGAGGTGTCGCCCGTGGTGGCCTGTCCGCCGAAAAGGAGGACGACGGTGCTGACGTTGGTCTGGCTCGGATCGTCGAAGACGACCACGAGGGAAGACCCGTCGATTCTATCGGACGAGCTTCCCTCCCCGATTGTGAGAGAGAGGGTGCCGGCCGCCGCGGCGTTCACAATCGGCCTGACGATGCTGGTGACGTCAGCGAAGTGACTGGAGAAGAAGTCGGGGAAACCAGGGCCCGCATCGGTGGAGACCTGGGCGTCCCAGCTCACGGAGTTCCCGTTGATGCTCATCGTCCCATTGGGGATCACGAAGTTGAAGCTGGTCGAGGCGGCGAGGTAGGCCGCACGGACCGTTGCCCCGGCAGGCTTCCGCACGTCGGTTGTGCACGTCGAGGCCGAGCTGCCGCAGCCGTCGATGGAGACGCTGATGAGGCCGGTTTGGATGGCCGTCGGAGTCAGCGCTTTATCTCCGAGCGCTTTGTCTACTGGGGGGATGTAGCCCTTCGGACGGTCCCCGGCTCGACGCGGCTCTCGGGTACTATTTGGGCTTGAGCGGAGAAGGGGATCGGGCCCAACAGAGCCGCGAGCAGCAGGGGGAGCAGTAGGAGCTGCCTGTCTAGCGTATGAGGTAGTCGCATGATGTATACCCTCCGTAGGGGTGATAAGGGAGAATATTCCGGGAGGGAGCGTCCGCGTGGTGGACGGCGCGAGGCGCGATCGTTCTTGGCGTCCGGAACTGTAGTGGAGTACAACGTAGTGGAGTACCACTTCGGGCCAGCGTGGAAAGGCAAGTCACGTTATTTTTTATCAGTGACTTACCGCTATTTATCTATTCCGTTGCACTTTGTCAATGACCGTGCGAGTGGGGATAGGGTAGCTGTGGCGCATTCATCATGCGCCGTTCGTATTGCTTCCTTCAGGCAGAGGATGCGCTACGGCGCGCGTCGCCCGTTGCACTGCAGTCCCTGGTCCAGCCGGTGCCGAGAACCTGTGCGGGCGACCGTGCATTGCAGCCGCCCCTCTCTCCGCGCTGACTCATGCCGCTCGTCCGCTCTACCTACGCACCGCCCGCCGGCTGCCGAAACCCTCACCTCCAGACGATCTTTGCCGGACGCTTCCGCCGCGTGGACGGCCCCGCTTACGAGCGCGAACGCATCGAGACACCCGACGGCGACTTTCTCGATCTGGACTGGGCGCGGGTCGGCGCCGACCGCGTGGTCGTGATCTCGCACGGGCTCGAAGGCAGCACCGACCGCGCGTACGTCCGGGGGATGGCGCGGGCGCTAAACCGGCACGCGTGGGACGCGCTCGCGTGGAACCTGCGTGGGTGCAGCGGCGAGCCGAACCGACTGCTCCGCCTCTATCACAGCGGGGCCACCGAAGACCTCGACGCCGTGGTGCAGCACGCGCTCCGGCACTACGACCACGTTGCGCTCGTCGGCTTCTCGCTCGGCGGCAACATGACGTTGAAATACCTCGGCGAGCGCGGCGATGCCGTAGACGCCCGCGTCCGCCGCGCCGTAGCGTTCTCGGTGCCGGTCGATCTCGCGGCCTCGTCCGTGCGGCTCGGCGCGTGGGAGAACGGGCTCTACATGCGCTACTTCCTCCGCAGCCTCCGCCGGAAGGTGCGGGCGAAAGCGAGCCGGTTTCCCGGCGAGATCGACGCGGCCGGACTCCGGCGCATCCGCGATTTCCGCGGCTTCGACGACCGCTACACCGCCCCGCTCCACGGGTTCGAGGACGCCGAGGACTACTGGCGGCGGAGTTCGAGCAGGCCGTTCCTCTCCGCCATCCGCACCCCCACGTTGCTCGTCAATGCTGCCGACGACCCGTTCCTCGCCCCCGCCTGCTACCCGATCGACATCGCTCGGGAGAGCGAGCGCCTCCGGCTAGAGATCCCCGCACACGGCGGCCACGTCGGCTTCGTCTGCTTCGGCGAAGACGGAGCGTTCTGGTCGGAGCGGCGGGCGGCAGAGTTCCTCGGAACAGAAAGGGAGCGACCCGTAGGCCGCCCCCAGTAGGCATTGAGCGAATCGTTCGCGGGCTACCGGATGATGAGGATCTTTCTCGTAGCGGTGCGGCCGTCGCTGACGAGCCGGACGAAGTAGACGCCGGCGGGCAGGGCGCTCGTGTTCCACCGGACGGTGGCGGAGCCGGCCGGTTGCTGCCCCGCCTCCAGCACGGCCACTTCCCGTCCGAGCACGTCGAACGCCGCGAGGGTCACGTCGCCCGTCGCGGGGAGGGTGTACGTCAACGTGGCGTCCGAGTGCGCCGGGTTCGGGTACGGCGCGCCGAGGCCGAAGGCACCGGGCGCGGTTTCGCCCTCGGCGGCGGTGGGGAGGAGCGAGTAGATGTACACGGCACCGGCGTCCTCCGCAGCGACATCGGCATCGGGGCTGCCCACGACGGTGATCTCGGAGCTGAGCGCGACGGCTCGGCCGAAGAGCGCGCCCTCCTCTGGCGTGTCAGCGCGGAAGAAGCCGTTCGGGGTCCAGACGCCGCTGGTGCGCTCGAAGGTGTAGACCGCCCCCGTAGAACCCTCCGTGCCGTCGAGCGGAGCGCCTACGACCGCGAGATCCCCGTCCAGGCTCACCGCCGTACCGAACTGGGCGTTGTCCTGTGGTGTCTCGGCGATGAGCCGCTGCGTCTGCACCCACGGCGCTGGGTCCGCCCCGGTACGCTCGTACACGTAGGCGCTCCCCTCCTCGCTGGGACCTGCTAGGGGGGCCCCGGCGAGAATGGTGCTGCCGTCGACGGCGACGTCAAAGCCGAAGAGGTCGCCCGCCTCGGCGTCGTCGGGTACGAGTCGCTGAACCTGTTGCCACGGTGTGGGCTCCTCCCCGGTGCGCTCGAAGACGTACACGGCACCGGGGCCCTTCGCCGAGATCTCGCTGAGGAGGCCGACCACGAGGAGGTCCCCGCTCAGGGCCACGGAGGAACCGAACCGGATACCGGGCGCGGCGTCCTCGGGGGTGACCCGCTGCGAGAAGGTCCACGAGCCGGACTCCACGTCCTGCGTGAAGAGGTAGACGGCCCCCGTGTTCGTGCCGTCCTCATCGTCGTCGAAGGCTCCCACGGCGGCGGTAGCTCCGCTGATCGCCACGGCGGCTCCGAACTGATCTTCCAACGCGGGCGTGGGCGCTTTGAGCTTGGCGAAGTCCATCCACGTCCCCGTCTCCTCATCCTTCCGGAAGATGTACGCCGCCCCGCTGTTGATCTCTTCGCCGCTCTCGTACGGCGCACCGACGAGCGCGTTGGGCCCGTCGAAGGCGACGGCCGAGCCGAAGGCAGGATCGAACTCGCCGCCCTCTTCGAGGCTGCTCGGGATGAGTTCCTCTTGGAGCGCCCACGTGCCGGTGCCGGGCTCGCGGAAGAAGACGAACGCCCGGCCGACGGCCCCCGCCTCGCCGGGCTCACCCACCGCGATGAAGTCGCCGTCCAGCGCGACCGCGCTGCCGAACTGGCTGCCGGGGCCGGGAGACGGATCGGAGAGCTGCTGGAGGAAGACGGGCTGGCCCCAGGCGGGCGCAGCGACGAGGAGTGTGAGCAGGGCGAGGAGACGAGGCATAGAGAGAAGGGGATAGAGAGGGGAAGGGGAGCCTCGGGGAAGGGGTGCATTAGATGTGGGCTCCCGCATCTAACGGTGCTCAGAATCCCCTCGTTCCGCCCGCATTCCCGCAACCTGTCCCGCTTGCGCTCACGCCGTTGCGCCCGTCCTCCCGACGGTCGTGCTCTGCCCGCTCTGCCGGTCCGCCTCCACCCAGCCGTCGTGCAGCTCGATCACGCGGTTGCCGTAGGTGGCCCACGTCTCGTCGTGGGTGACCTGGATCACCGTCACGCCGTCGTCCCGGTTCAGCGCGCGGAAGGCATCCATCACCTCCTGCCCCTGCGAGGAGTGGAGGTTGCCCGTCGGCTCGTCGGCGAGGATGAGGCGGGGGCGGATGATGAGGGCACGGGCGACGCCGACGAGCTGCTGCTGCCCGCCCGAGAGCTGGTGCGGGAAGAGGTCCTTCTTCGCCACGACGCCGAAGCGGTCGAGCATCTCGGCGACGCGCGCCTGCCGCTCGGCCTTCGGCACCTTCGTGTAGAGCAGCGGCGTCTCGAGGTTCTCATAGACCGTCAGCTCGTCGATGAGGTGGTAGGCTTGGAAGACGAAGCCGATGTGCTCGCGGTGGAGCGCCGTCCGCTGCCGCTCGCTCATTTGATGCACCGGCTCGCCCTCGAAGAGGTACGCCCCCTCACTCGGTTCCTCCAGCATCCCGATGATGTTCATCAGCGTGGACTTGCCCGAGCCGCTCGGCCCCTGAATCGTGACGAACTCGCCTTCGCGCACCGTGAGATCCACGTTGCGGAGGACGTAGGCTTTCTGGAGGCCCTGCTTGTAGAACTTGCTGATGCCGCGTAGCTCGATCATGCGATTGGGGGTTTGGGAGTGCAAGGTCAGGCGGTGGAGGAATGTTGGACGGGGAGCGCCTCGTAAGGATGCGTGCGCTATGCCCTCGTTCGGTCCAGCTCGGCAGTCGCCGGATGGGTGCGGAGGCGGAACATCACGGGCACGCGCTCCGCCGTCGGCGTGCCGATCTGGACGAGGAGCCACTCCTCGCCGTGGCTTGCGATGAATGCGCGGAGGGCCTCGACACGCGACGGCGCATCGTCTGGCCACTCCAGCGTCTCGACGCGGTACTGCACGCGCTGCTTCTCGCCGTCGATGACGACGTCGAGGTCAATCGTGCGGGTCTCGTCGAGCGGGGGGATCGGGACACAGATCTGACTCATCGGTTCAGGGGTCGGGGTTATTCGTAGCGGAGCGATTTCACCGGGTCGGCGGTGGCGGCGCGGAGGGCGTGGACGCTCACCGTCGCGAGCGCGACGACGAGGGCGACGAGCCCGGCCACCACGAAGATGACAGGGCCGAGGTCCACGCGGTACGCGAAGCCGTCGAGCCACCGGCTCATGAGCACATAAGCGACCGGCGAGGCTACGACGAAGGCGGCCACGACGAGGAGGGCGAAGTCCTTCGAGAGGAGGGCGACGAGGCCGGGCACGCTCGCGCCGAGCACCTTCCGCACGCCGACCTCTTTCCGCCGCTGCTCGGCCGTGAACGCTGCGAGCCCGAACAGCCCGAGGCACGCGATGAAGATGGCGATCCCGGCGAAGATGGCGGCCAGCACGCCCATCACCATCTCGCCCCGGTACATTTTCTCGTAGTCCGCGTCGAGGAATTTGTATTCGAACGGGTAGCCGGGGTTGAACTGCCCGTAAACGGCCTCCAGGCTCGCGAGGGCCTCCGGCGTCTGCCCCGGTGCCGTGCGGACGTAGAGCAGCCATCCGTCCGATGGGTCCAGCCGGATGATGGTCGGCTCGATAGACGTGTAGAGCGCGCCCATGTGAAAGTCTTTCACGACGCCGATGATCTGGCCCTCATGCTCCCAGAACGAGAGGTTCTGCCCGACCGGCCCCTCCATCCCCATCGCCTCGGCCGCCCGCTCGTTGATGAGGTAGCCCACGCTATCGCTCGCAAAGTCGCGGGAGATCGCCCGCCCTGCTGCCAGCTCCATCTTCATCGTCTCGACGAAATCGTAGTTCGCGTTGATGACGTAGAAAAGGGTGTCGTCTTCGTCATCCTTCCCGTCCCAAGTCGGGTCGGTGGAGGAGTTGCCCACGTCCAGTGGGTTCTGGCTCGACGTGGTCACGGCCTGGATGCCGGGGCGCTGGAGGAGCTCCTGCCGAAACGCCTCGTACTGCTCCCGTGCCGCCCCTTCGAACACCATCGACACGATGTTTTCGCGGTCCAGCCCGAGGTTCTTGTGGCGGATGTAGTCCATCTGCAGGTACACCGTCAGCGTCCCGACGATGAGGAGCGTGGAGAGTGCGAACTGGAAGACGACGAGTCCCTTCCGCAGCCGCGCCGCGCCCGGACCCTGCCGGAACGTCCCCCGCAGCACGGCCACCGGGCTGAACGACGAGAGGTAGAGCGCCGGGTAGCTGCCCGCGAGCAGCCCCACGACGAGCGCGATGCCCCCGCCCGCTAGCAGGAAGCGCGGGTCGATCTCGCCCACGGCGAGGTCCACGCCGGTCAACTCGCTGAACGCAGGCAGCAGTACCGCAACGAACAAGAGCGCGAGCACGAACGCGACGAGCGCAAGCAGTACCGACTCGACTAGGAACTGCCGGGCGAGCGAGCCCTTCCCCGCCCCGATCGCCTTCCGCACGCCGATCTCCTTCGCCCGCTGCCCCGAGCGCGCTGTGGCGAGGTTCATGAAGTTGATCGCGGCGATGAGCAGCAGGAAGGCGGCCACGATCACGAAGATGCGGACGTACTCGATCCGCCCGCCGACGAGTTGCCCGTCCTTGTAATCGCTGTAGAGGCGCATGTCCTCGAACGGTTGCAGAAAGAGCGTCGCGTGCGCCTGCTCGTGGTGCTCGTTCATCACGTTCGCGATCTTCGGGTCGAGCTCGGCCGCCGATGCGCCTTCCTTCAGCTCGACGTAGAGCTCCAGCCCGCTATTGCCCCAGTGCTCCACCCAGTCGTTCCGCTCGATGAAGTCCGCAATCGGCAGGGTGAAGTCGAGTTGCAGCGAAGAGTTGTCGGGGATGTCCGCGAAGACGCCCGAAACCTGAAAGTCCTTGCGGTGATCGACGGTGAGCGTCCGGCCGATGACGCCGCTCGTCCGCCAGTCCGGGCCGAAGATCCGCGCCGCCGCCGCCTCGGAGATCGCCACCGAGGTCGGATCAGCGAGGACAGTCGCGGGGTCGCCTTCGAGGAGCGGGAACGAGAACATCTCGAAGAAGGCTGGGCCGGCGTAGTAGCCCTCTTCGCGGAAGCTCTCGTCGCCGAGCGTGAGGAGGGGCGACTCCTGCCACGAGAGGAGGGTGGCGTGCTCGACCTCGGGGTAGTCCGTCTCCATCGTCTCGGCGAGTGGCTTCGGCACGGCGCTCCACGTGTACGTGTTGTCGCCGAAGCTAGCGTGCCGCATCACGCGGTAGAGCCGGTCGCCGTGCTCGTGGAAGCGGTCGAAGCCGACCTCGTTCACCACCCAGAGCAGGATGAAGAAGCTGCACGCGAGGCCGACCGAGAGGCCGAGGACGTTGAGGAACGCGTAGCCTTTCTGGCGGCGGAGGGCGCGGAGGGCGACGGTGAGGTAGCTCTTCAGCATAGCAGAGGGGTCCGTGAGAGCGGACGAAGGACTATTCGTAACGGAGGGATTTCACAGGGTCGGCGGTGGCGGCGCGGAGCGTATGAGCGCTCACAGCCACGAGCGAGATCAGTAGCGTCAGGCCGCCGGCGAGCGCGAACACGCCGGGACCGATGGTGACGCGGTACGCGAACCCGTCGAGCCACCGGCTCATGCCCCAATAGGCCACCGGCACCGCCACGACGAACGCGACGGCGACGAGTTTCAGGAAGTCGCGCGAGAGAAGGGCCACGATGGACGCGGCGGAGGCACCGAGCACTTTCCGCACGCCGACCTCTTTCGTCCGCTGCACGGCCGTAAACGACGCCAGCCCGAACAACCCGAGGCACGCCACGAAGATCGCCAGCCCGGCGAAGACGCTGAAGATCCGCCCGAACTGTTCCTCAGCTCGGTACTGCTCGTCGAACCGTTCATCGAGGAACTGGTATTCGAACGGGCGTTGCGGTACCGCCTCGGCCCACACCTGCTCCAGTGCCGCCACCGCCTCGCCCGCCGCGTCAGCCCGCACGCGCACCGTCACGTAGCCGTAGAACGACGGGAGCACGTGGAGAACGAGCGGCTCCACCCGCTCCCGCAGCCCGTGGTAGTGGAAGTCCCGCACGACGCCGACGACCTCGCCGGTTTCGTCCATCCCCCCGATGTGGAACCGCCGGCCGATGACCTCTTCCGGCGTCCGGTAGCCCAGCGCGGCGACGGCCGCCTCGTTGAGGAGGTAGGCGCGCGATGTATCGGTCGGCACTTCTGCCGAGAGGTTGCGCCCGGCGACGACGGTCAGCCCGTACGTCGGGGCGAAGTCGTAGTCGACAGCGTACTCGTTCATCTCGCCGCGCTGCTCCGTCCCGTCCGGCCCTTCGTAGACGATGGAGAACTGGCTCTGACGCTCGCCCGGGACGGCCGAGGAGAATGCGACGGCGGCGACGCCCCGCGCTCCGGCGAGCGCGTGGGCCACCCCCTCCCACTGCTCCTGCACCCCCGTGTCCCCCTGGAAGTCCACCACGAGGAGCTGTTCCTGATCGAATCCGAGCCCCTGACCGCGCATATAGCCGAGCTGGCGGTGGACCACACCCGTCCCAACCAGCAGCACGATGGTGACGGCGAACTGCACGACGACGAGCCCCTTCCGCAGGAGCGCCCCCTGCCTCGAACCGCGGAATGGCCCGCGCAGGACCGCCGCCGGGCGGAAGCCGGAGAGCACGAAGGCCGGGTAGCTCCCTGCCCCCAACCCGACGACAAGGGCGAGCCCGGCAAGGAGGAGCGCGTAGCGCCCGCCGTAGCTCCAGAGCGTGCCTACGTCCTTCCCGGCGAGGGCGTTGAACGCCGGGAGTAGGAGCTGGCTGAGCCCCAGCGCCAGCACGAACGCAGCCAGGCTCACGAGCACCGACTCGGCGAGGAACTGCCCGATGAGCTGGCTCCGCCATGCCCCAATTGCTTTCCTGAGTCCCACTTCTTTCGCCCGTTGGGCCGCCCGCGCCGTGGCGAGGTTCGTGAAGTTGACGCAGGCGATCAGCAGGATGAACACGCCAACGAGCGAGAACACGTAGAGCCGCGTGGGATCGCCCGTCGGACCCGCCTCGCCCTGGAGGTCGGAGTGGAGGTAGATCCCGGTCAGCGCCTGGAGCCGGAGCGCGAGCGACTCGAAGGTGGCATGGGCGACCTCGCCGAGGTGGCGGTCCACGAACGCTGACAGCTTCGCCTCCAGATCGGCCGGATCGTACGCCTTCGGCAGGAGGAGGTAGGTGTAGAGGTAGTTCGCATTCCACTCCGTAATCAGCCAGCTCGGTGCCATCGCCTCCCAGGTGGCGAAGGACACCACCGCGTCGAAGGCGAGGTGCGATGTCGGCGGGACGTCGCGCATTACGCCCGTCACCGTTAGCGTCACCTGGTCGTCGAGCCGGAGCGGCTGCCCCATCGGGTCGGTGTCGCCGAAGTACTTGCGCGCCAGCGACTCCGTGAGGACGACCGCGTTTGGCTCGACCAGTGCCCGCGCCGGGTCGCCCGCGACGAGGGGGAACGAGAAGACCTCGAAGATGGCCGCGTCCCCATAGGCTACGGCCGGCTCTTGGTAGCGGACGCGCTCGGTGCCGGACACGCGTTCGAGGAGCCCGCTGGCCATGACGAGCCGAACGGCGTGCTCTACCTCGGGGAACTCCGCTTCCAGCGCCGGTGCCATCGGGGCCGATGTGGGCGCTGAGTCGATCTCCTCCCCGCCGCTGCGGATCTCTCGCACGACGCGGACGATACGATCAGCCCGCTCGTTGAAGCGGTCGTAGGAGAGCTCGTCTTGGACGTACAGCCCGATAAACCCGCAGCACGCGAGGCCGACCGCGAGCCCGACCACGTTGAGGGCAGCATAGCCTTTTTGACGGCGGAGGCTGCGGAGGGCGACGGTGAGGTAGTTCTTCAGCATGGCGGATGAGGGTAACGTAGGACCAGCCGGCCCTATTCGTAGCGGAGGGCTTTCACGGGGTCTGTGGTAGCAGCGCGAAACGCCTGCCCGCCGACGGTCACGAGCGCGATGGTGAGCACGACGGCCCCGGCTCCGAGAAACACGCCCGGCCCGACCTCGATGCGGTAGGCGAAGCCCTCCAGCCACCGGCTCGTCGCGAGCCACGCCACCGGCACGGCCACCGCGAAGGCGACGAGGACGAGCACGACGAAGTCCTTCGTCAGCAGCGCGACGAGGTTCGGCACCGACGCGCCGAGCACCTTCCGCACGCCGATCTCTTTCGTCCGCCGCTCCGCCGTGAACGACGCCAGCCCGAACAGCCCCAGGCACGCCACGAAGATGGCGAGGAAAGCGAAGACGCTGATGATCTGCCCGAGCTGCCGCTCGTTGCGGTAGAGCCGGTCGTACACGTCGTCGAGGAACCGATAAGAGAACGGTCGGTGCGCGGCGAACCGGCCCCACACGGCTTCGAGGCCGTCGAGGGCGGCGCGGGTGTCGCCCGGCGCGAGGCGCACCGCGAGGTGGAAAACCTGATCGGGCTGGTACCAGATCGCCAGTGGCTCGATGGCCTCTTGCAGCGAGCGGAAGTGGAAGTCCTGCGCCACACCGATCACGTCACCCCAGCGCGCGTCCACGGCTACGCGGCGGCCGATGGCCTCGTCCGGCGTCCAGCCAAGCCGCTGCACGGCCGTCTCGTTGAGCACGAACTGGTAGTTCGCGGAGTCCGGTGCGGGCGGTGTCGCGGGGAAGCCGCGCCCGGCGACGAGCGTCAGCCCGAGCCCGTCCGTCACAGCAGCATCGGCGGGGAGCCCTTTGATCAGGAACTCGTCCGCCTCGGCGAGCCCTTCGGCGTGGAAGCCCGAGGTCCAGCCGAGCTGGCCGGGAATCTGGTTGATGGCCGTCACCGCCGCCACCGCCGGGTTCTGCCGCAGTGCCGCTTCCATCGCCGGGTACTGCTCCTGCAGAATCGAGTCGCTCAGCGGGAGGATGACGAGGTGCTCTTTGTCGAAGCCGAGGTTCTGGGCGTTCATGTGCCGGAGCTGGCTCGTCACCACGAGCGTGCCCGCGATCAGAAACGCCGAGATCCCGAACTGGAGCACGACGAGCCCCTGCCGCAGCCACGACGCTCCGCGCCCCACCCGCACCCGTCCGCGCAGCACGCGCGCCGGCTGGAAGTTCGAGAGGTAGAACGCCGGGTAGCTCCCCGCCACGACGCTCACGACGACGAAGATGCCGACGATGAGCGCGACGATCCCCGGGCTCGCAAGCGTCCCGAACGTGAGCGCCTTGCCACTCAGCGCGTTGAACCACGGCAGCCCGAGGCCGACGAGCGCGAGCGCGAGCACCAGCCCTCCGAAGGTCAGCACTGCCGACTCGCTGTAGAACTGCCGGATGAGCTGCCCTCGGAACGCACCGAGCGACTTCCGCAGCCCGACCTCCTTCGCCCGCTGCGCCGACCGCGCCGTGGCGAGGTTCATGTAGTTGATGCACGCGATCAGCAGGATCAGCAGTGCCACCGTTGCGAAGCCGTAGACGTACGTGATGTCGCCCGTCGCGTCGAGGTCGTAGGCGACCTCGGTGCCGAGATGGATGGCGGTCAGCGGTTGCAGCGCGAGGATGCGCGGCTCCTCGCCCTCTGCCCGCAGCCGCTCGACGAGCGCGTCGATCTTCGCTTGCAGCCCCGTACCCGCCTCCGGGCTCGTCGTGCGAACGAACGTGAAGAAGTTGGCCGAGCTCCATGTCTCCTCGTTCGCCCACTGCTCCCGCGAGGCGAACGATGCGAGGAAGTCGAAGGTGAAGTGCGAGGTCGCGGGCACGTCCGCCACCACGCCCGTCACCTCGTACTCCTCGTCGTTGTTGCGGGTAAGGGTCCGGCCGATGGGGTCCGCGTCGCCGAAGAACTTCTCGGCCGTGGATTCGGTCAGCACGACGGTGTACGGCCGGTTCAACGCGGTTCGTGCGTCGCCCGCGAGGAGGGGGAAGGTGAAGACGTCGAAGAACGTCGAGTCGACGAAGTAGAAGTCGTTGTCGTCGAAGACCCGGTCGCCCGCGCGGACGAGGCCGCCATGCGGCTCGACCCGCGTCGAGGCCCGTACCTCGGGGAATTCGCGCGTGAGCAGCGGTGCGACGATGTTCGGCGTCACCCCGATCGTCGCGTCCACCTGCGGGACCACCATGTTGACGCGGTAGATCGCGTCGGCGTCTTCGTGGAACCGGTCGTAGCTGAGCTCGTCGCGGACGTAGAGCAGCAGGAACAGGCAGCACGCCACGCCGACGGCGAGGCCCGTGACGTTCAGCGCCGTGTAGCCGGGCTGGCGGCGGAGGGTGCGGAGGGCGATGCGGAGGTAGCTCTTCAGCATGGGAGCGGGAGGGTGGGTCCATCTCCTGCTTGCGCAAGCCGCATGCCTTCCCTTCTCCTGCTCTTCAACGAGCGACTACGGCCCGTTTGAGCGGCTTAACCCCCAGCGGAGTGTGCGCCAGCGCTCACCGGCTGTGCGCTGGCGCTCACTCATAGCGCAGTGCCTTCACCGGGTCCCTCGTCGCCGCGCGCATCGCGTGGGTGCTCACTGTGGCGAGGGTGAGGACGAGCGCGACTCCACCCGCCGCGAGGAACGCCCACCACGGCATGTCGATGCGGTAGGCGAAGTCGGCGAGCCAGCGGTCCATCGCGAAATAAGCCACCGGCATCGCAACCACGAAGGCGATGCCGACGAGGCGGAGGAAGTCCTTCGACAGCAGCGCGACGAGGTCGGGGACGCTCGCGCCGAGCACCTTCCGCACGCCGATCTCCTTCGTCCGCTGCTCGGCCGTGAACGCCGCCAGCCCGAACAGCCCCAGGCACGCGATGAAGATCGCCAGTCCCGAGAAGATGCCGACGATCGCCCCCGTCCGGTCGTCGGCGCGGTAGAGCCGGTCGAAATCGTCGTCGAGGAACGAGTACGAGAACGTGCGGCTCGGCGAGAACGCCGTCCACGTCGTTTCGAGGTGGGCGAGGGTTTCGTCGAGGTGCTCCGGGCGGACCCGGACGAGCAGGTGGTTGTAGGCCCCCGGCAGCACCTGAATCGCGAGGGGCGCGATCGGGTCGTGCAGCGAAGCGTGGTGGAAATCCTTCGCCACCCCGATGACGGGGCCGGTGTACGTCGAGTCCTCGTCGAGCCACGCGATCTCCTGCCCCACGGGGTCGGCCCACGTGAAGCGCTGCGCCGCGGCCTCGTTGAGGATGAAGGCGGAGCCGGCGTCGGCCGGCCGGTCCTCCGAGAACCCCCGGCCGGCCGCCAACTCGATGCCGAGCGTTTCGAGGAAGTCGGCGTCGGTACGTAGCTCGGCGACGGGGACCTCCGGCTCGTTCTGCCACCGGATCGAGTTCCGGTTGAAGCGCCCGCCGGGGACGTTCGAGACGGCCGAGGTGCGTAGCACGCCCGGCACGCGCGCGAGCTCCGCCTTGACCGCCTCCACCTGCTCGCGCATGGCATCGTCCTGGATTGGAAGCACGACCACCTGCTCGCTCTCGAACCCCAGGCTCTGGGAGCGCAGGTAGTCGAGCTGGCCGAAGATGACGAGGGTGCCGACGAGCAGGACGATGGAGACGGCGAACTGGAACACCACGAGGCCCTTGCGGAAGGCCGCCCCGGCGGAGCGAGGCACGAGCCGCCCCTTCAGCACCTGCGCCGGCTGGAACGAGGAGAGGAAGAGCGCCGGATAGCTCCCCGCGACGACGCCGGTGACGAGGGCCAGCCCGACGAGGCCCGCCACGAGGGGCACGCTACCGAAGCGGAGCAGCGAGAGGTCCGTCCCGGCGAGGTCATTGAAGAACGGGAGCGCGAGGTGAACGAGCGCGAGCGCACCCACCACCGCCAGCACGCTGTAGAGGACCGACTCGCCGAGGAACTGCCCGGCGAGTTGGCCCCGGTGTGCCCCGAGTGCCTTCCGCACGCCGACCTCACGCGCGCGACCCGTCGAGCGCGCCGTGGCGAGGTTCATAAAGTTGATGCAGGCGATGAGCAGGATCAGCAGGGCCGCCGCGACGAACACGTAGACCGTCGCCGCGCTCCCGTTCGGTTCCAGCTCCCAGCGGAGGTGCGAGCGGAGGTGGATGTCGGTGATGGGCTGAAGGCTGAGCCGGATGTCGCCGCGCTCCAGCCCGGCGACGTCCTCGGGCGAGAGGTCGAGGTAGCGCGAGATCCAGCCGGGGATCCGGGCCTCGACAGCGGCCGGTGCCGCACTTTCGGCGAGGCGGACGTAGTTGTAGTGGCCGAAGTCGGCCCACTCGAAAAACGAGCTGCCGTCCCAGAGCTGTTTGAGGGTGACGTAGGAGATCAGAAAGTCGAAGTGGATGTGCGAGGCGGCGGGCACGTCCTCCAGCACGGCCCCGACCGTGAAGTCCGTGTCCTCGTTGAGCCGCAGCGTCTGCCCGAGCGGGTCCGCGTCGCCGAAGTACTTCTCCGCCATCGCGCGCGTGAGGAGGATCTGAAACGGCTCGCGCAGCGCCTTCGCACCGTCCCCCGCGACGACGGGGAAGGAGAACACGTCGAAGAATGTGCTGTCCACGGCGAGGAACTCGGTTTCGTCGAACCGACGATCTCCGTGACGGACGGAGAAGACGGGGCGGGTGAGGCCCGGCCCCCAGATCGGCGTCAGGCTGACGGCGGCCTCGACCTCCGGGAAGTCGGCGACGAGAGCTTGCGCCATCGGGTGCGGCGTGCGCGTCTGCGGGCTATCGTCGAATAGCGCGATGCGGTGGATGCGGTCGGCGTCGGCGTGGAAGCGGTCGTAGCTCGTCTCGTGGAGGACGTAGAGCGCGAGGAGGCAGCAGCAGGCGAGGCCCACGGCGAGGCCGGCCAGGTTGATGGCCGCGTACGCCTTCTGCCGATGGAGGGTGCGGAGCGCGATGAGGAGGTAGTTCTTCAGCATGGCGGCGCGTTATTCGTAACGGAGGGCTTTCACGGGGTCAGTCGTGGCGGCGCGGAGGGCGTGGCCGCTCACCGTCGCGAGCACGATCAGGAGTGCGGCGCATCCGGCGAGGACGAAGACGCCGGGGCCGAGGTCGATCCGGTAGGCGAAGCCCTCCAGCCACCGGCTCATAGCGATCCACGCCAGCGGCACCGCCATGACGAACGCGACGGCGACAAGCCGCAGAACGTCTTTCGACAGCAGCGCGAGGATGGACGGCACGCCCGCCCCGAGCACCTTCCGAATGCCGATCTCTTTCGTGCGCCGCTGCACGGCGAAGGCCACGAGCCCGAATAGGCCCATCGCGGCGATGACGAGGGCGAGGAGGGTGAAGAACGACACCGCCCGTCCGAGCGTCCGCTCCTGCGCCGCCATCGCGGCGAAGTTGTCGTCGAGAAAGCTAAAGCGGATGGGATCGTCCGGGGCGAGCGGCTGCCAGAGCGCCTGCATCCGGTCGAGGAAGGCGGCGACGTCCTGGCCGCCGTGGAGCCGCACGGCGAGCTTGGTGCCCTCCGTGGTAAAGGTGAGCACGACGGGCTCGATGCGCGTGCGCAGCGACTGGAAGTTGAAGTCGCTGACGATGCCGATCACCTCCTGCCCATCGTTGACCACCTTCCCGACGGGATCGCTTCCGAGTCCGAGCACGGCGGCGGCAGCCTCGTTGAGGATGACGGCGCTGCTGTCCGAGGCGAGGTCGGCGGAGAAGTTGCGCCCGGCGACGAGGCGCATCCCGAGCGTGGGGAGGTACTGCTCGTCGCCCGGGAACGTCTGGATCGTAATCGACTCCTCCATCTGCGGCGTCTCGTAGGTGTACATCCAGACGCCGGCCCCCGTCGGGAGACGGTTCGCGAGGCTCGTGCGCTCGACCTGCGGGAGCGCGTCGATCTCCTGTCGGAAGACCTCGGCCTGATGGCCCAGCACGCCCACGTTCTCGACGAACAGCACGCCGTCCTGCGCCAGTCCCTTGTCCGTCGCCTGCATAAATGCGAGCTGTTGGTAGACGACGAGGCTGCCTACCACGAGCACGATGGCGACGGCGAACTGTACGACTACGAGCGAGCCGCGCAGGCGCTGGTTGCCGCCGATCTCCCATCCGCCCCTCAGGATGCGAGCCGGGCGGAGGTGGGCGAGGTAGAACGCGGGGTACAGCCCGGCCAGGACGCCCACACCCACCGAGAAGCCGAGGAGGGCGAGGACGTAACGACCATCGGCGAGTACGCTGCCGACGAGCCGCTCGCCGGTGATATACGTGAATACGCTCAGCATCGCCTCGGCGAGGGTGGCGGCCACGACGGCGGCGAGCAGGCTGAAGAGGACGGTCTCGGTCAGGAACTGCCGGACGAGCTCGCCCTGAGCTGCGCCCATCGTCTTCTTGACGCCGATCTCCTTGGCCCGCATCGTCGCGCGGGCCGTCGTGAGATTGACGTAGTTCACGCCTGCGATGAGTAGGATGAACAGCCCCACGACGCCGAGCGCGTAGACCTGGAGCGGGCTCCCTCCAGGGGCGAGTTCGAAATTGTAGTCCGAGTGGAGGTGGATGTCGCGGAGGGGCTGGACGAAGAACTGAACGCCCGGCGGTGCGCTACGCCATGCCTCGAACGAGCCGTCGAATTCGCTGGCCGGATAGGCGTGGCGGCGCAGGAGCCGGTCGAGGCCGCGCTCCAGATCGGCTCGGGTCGCGTCGGGGCGGAGCTTCACGTAGTTGTAGTACGCCACGTTCGTCCAGGCCGTGGCGGGCTCCTCTGGCTCCAGGGGGAACCAGAGGTCGGCGCGCAGGTGCGTCCTCCCCGGCACGGGCTCGACGATGCCGGTGACGCGGTGGGGCACGCGCTCCTTGCCCACGAGCACCGTCTGGCCCATCGCGTCCCCCGCGCCGAAGAAGCGCGCGGCGGCCGGCGCGGTCAGCACGAGCCCGTCGGGCGACCGGAGCGCGGCGTCCGGGCTGCCCGCGACGAAGCGGTACGAGAACACACGGAAGAACGCGGTGTCGGCGTAGAGCACGTTCGGCTCTTCGTAGCGCGCGTCGGCCACGAAGATCAGCACCGGCCGGGAGGAGCCGCTGAGTCTCGTGGCCTCGTCGATCACCGTGGTCTCCTGCGGCAGCACGTCGAGGAGTTGCTCCTGACTGTTGGCAAAGCCACCCATCCCGAAGAAGTCCGTCGCCACGCGGTGGATGCGGTCGTGGTCGGCGAACGACGTGTCATAGGTCAGCTCCTGCCGGACGTAGAGGCCGAGGACGAACGAGGCGGCGATGCCCAGCGCCAGTCCGCCCACGTTGAGGAAGGTGTAGCCGGGGTACTTGGCGAGGGTGCGCCAGGCGAGCAGCAGGTGGTTTTTCAGCATGAGCGGAGGGGGCGGGGTCCATCTCGGCTCACGCAAGGCATATGCCACCCCCTTCACTCCCACCCAAAACGGCCGGCGCACGCCCTCTCGTCGGAGCACAACCCGTCCAGGTGTGCGCCAGCGCACAGCGGATGTGCGCCAGCGCGCAGCGGATGTGCGCCAGCGCGCAGCGGATGTGCGCCAGCGCGCAGCGGATGTGCGCCAGCGCGCAGCGAGCGGCCTGGCCTATTCGTAGCGGAGCGACTTTACGGGATCGGCCGTGGCCGCGCGGAAGGTGTGGTAGGCCACCGTGACGAGGGCCAGCCCCAGTGCCAGGCCGCCAGCGAGGACGAACAGGCCGGGGCCGAGCTCGATCCGATAGGCGAAGCCCTCCAGCCATCGCTGCATGAGGAGGTACGCCACCGGCACCGCGACGCTGAGGCTGATGAGCACGAGCGCGAGGAAGTCCTTCGAGAGGAGCCCCACGAGGTGCGTCACGCTCGCGCCGAGCACCTTGCGGATCCCGATCTCCTTCGTCCGCCGCTCGGCCGCGTACGCTGCCAGCCCGAACAGTCCGAGGCATGCGATGAAGATGGCAATGGCCGCGAACACGCCGAACAATTGCCCGAGCCGCCGCTCGGTAGCGTACATCGCCGCGAACTCGTCGTCCAGAAAGCGGACGTCCGGCGGCTTATCGGCCCCGAACTGCGTCCAGACCTCGCGCAGCCCGGCGGTCACGCTGCCGGCCTGCTCGGGCTGGAAGCGCACCACGAGGGTGTTGTACTCTGGCGACGGGATATCGGCCGGCCGATGCGGATGAGCACGGGCTGGATCGGCTCCCGAAGCGATGCGAAGTGGTAATCTTTGACGATGCCGATAACTTCGTTGTCGTCCGGTTTCGGGCCGCGGAGAGGCTCGCCGACGCCAGCGATCCCTTCCAGCATCTCGGCGGCACTCTCGTTCAGAATGAGTGCGCCGACGGCGTCGGACGGGCGGTCCGGGTCGAAGTCGCGGCCGGCGATGAGGTCGAGCCCGAGCGTCCGGAGGTAGTCCGCATCGGCCGAGACGGCGTGGACGGCCACCTGCCGGTCGGGGTGGTCGGGGTCCGGGTTGAAGCCGAACCGGTGCCAGTAGCGTCCCGGCGCGGCGCTCGTCGCAGCAGCACCGAGGACGCCAGGAAGGTCCAGCACCGCCTGCTTCACGGCGACGTGCCCGTACGCCATCGCATCATCGGCGAAGGGGACCTTCAGCACCTGCTCGCCGGCGAAGCCGAGGTCCCGCATCTGCACGTACCGAAGCTGCTGGTACACCGCGCCCGTCGCTACGAGCAGCACGACGGTCACGGCGAACTGCATCACCACGAGGCCCTTGCGCAGCCGTGCCGCGCCGCCGCGTCCGCCTGCTTCCTGTTTCAGGAGCCGTGTGGGACGGAAGCTGGAGAGGTAGAGCGCCGGATAGCTGCCGGCCCCGAGTCCCACCGCCACGACGAGCGCAAGCCCCGTCAGCAGCACGGCGGGATGCAGCCCGACCGCGAGCGTCAGCTCTTTCTCGACTACACCGTTGAAGAGTGGCAGTGCGAGGCTGGCGATCCCGATCCCGAGCACGGACGCCGCACCCGTCACGAGGAGGGCTTCGACGAGGAACTGCCGGGCGATCTGGCCGCGCGTAGCCCCGAGCGTCTTCCGCACGCCGACCTCGCGCACCCGCTGCGCCGCGCGCGCCATCGCCAGGTTCATATAGTTGACGAGGGCGACGAACAGGATGAAAAACGCGATGCTCCCGAAGATGAGCAGGTACCGCGTCGAGCCCTGGAAGCCCTTGTCCTGCGTCAACTCGGAGAGGTGGAGGTCGGTGAGGGGAAGCAGGCCGAAGTGGGGAGCGTCCGGATCGTCGGCCCCAATGTGGGTGTCCACTACCTCTTCCAGCCCGTCGAGGACGGAGGCTTCCGTGGTGCCCGGCGCGAGACGTGCGAAGGTGAGGTACATACTTCCGCCCCAGCCGCTCGCCATGCCCGTATCACCACGAAGCGAGCTGATCGAGGTCAGGGCCTCGAATTCGAAGAACGAATTGTGCGGGAGTGGAGCGAAGATGCCGGTGACGGTGTACGGTACGCGCTCGCTGCTGAAGTGCGCGATCTCCAGCGTCTGCCCGAGTGGGTCGGCGTCGCCGAAGAAGGCGTCCGCCATCGCCTGCGTCACGACGACGGAATACGGCGTGTCGAGCGCCGTCGCCGCATCACCGCGCACGAGGGGGAAGGAGAACATCCCGAGGAACGTGCTGTCGGCGAACGCGACACGGTGCTCGCCCTGGCGCTCCGTCCCCGGACGGTAAACGGGCGATTCGCTGGTGAACGTCGTCGCCGCCGTGACCTCGACGCCGGGAATCTCCCGTTCCATCGCGCGTGAGAGCGCGAGCGGGGACGACGTGGCGACGCTACGCTCGCCGCCGAACGTGCTCTCGAGCGTCACGAGGAAAAGCCGGTCGGCGTCGGCGTGGAAGCGGTCGTAGGAAAGCTCGTCGTAGACGAAGAGCCCGATGAGCAGGCAGCATGCCAGCCCGACGGCGAGCCCCAGGGCGTTGATGAACGCGTAGCCTTTCTCGCGGCGAAGGGTGCGGAGCGCGAGGCGGAGGTAGTTCTTCAGCATGAGAGGCGGGGTGAGGTAGGGGGCGTGCAGCGGTGGTCAGGCCTACTCGTACCGAAGCGACTGGACGGGGTCGGCCGTCGCGGCGCGGAGGGCGTGGTAGCTCACGGTGACGAGGGAGAGGACGAGCGCGGCGGCCCCCGCCGCGAGGAACGCCCACCACGGCATGTCGATGCGGTAGGCGAAGTCGGCGAGCCAGCGGCGCATGCCCGCGAACGCGAGCGGCCACGCCAGCACCGTCGCGATTCCCACGAGGAAGGCGAAGTCCTTCGCCACGAGCAGGGCGAGGCCGGGCACGCTCGCGCCGAGCACCTTTCGCACCCCCAGCTCCTTCGTCCGCCGGGTCACGGTCAGCGTCGCCAGCCCGAACAGCCCGAGGCACGCGACGAGGACGGCCAGCAGCGAGGCGTCGGTGAAGATGGCGCGCCAGCGGCGCTCGGCTTCGTACTGCGCCGCCATGTCGTCGTCGAGGAACGAGTACGCGAAGGCCCGTCCGGGGAAGACGCTCGTCCACGTCCGCTCCATCGAGGCAAGGGCGTCGGGGAGCGCGTCGGGACGGGCTTTGACGAGCATCGCCTGCATCCCCATGTAGTAGTTCGGGTGCATGTTGAGCATGGCCGGTTCCACCTCGTCGTGGAGCGACTGGAAGTTGAAGTCCTTCACGACGCCGATGATCGTCGGGTTCGCGCCGAAGAAGCTGTCCTCCAGCCCCGTCAGCACGTAGCCGACCGGCTGCGCGATGCCGTACTTCCGCACGAACGCCTCGTTGACGAGCACGCTGCGCGTCGAATCCGAGGGGAAGGTCGGTGAGAAATTGCGCCCGGCCGCCAGCTTCATGTCCAGCACGTCGAGGTAGGCGTAGTCCACGCCCAGGTTGTGGACCTCGAAGGACGTCCCGTCGGCGGCGCCCCAGCCGAAGGTGTCGTAGCTGCGCGTGAACGAGTACGCCGTCCGCACGACGTCGGTGACCCCGTCGTGCCCTTCGACCTCGTCGCGGAAGGCGGCGAGCACGCCCCGCTGCTGGCTCCCGCTGAGGCCGGGCGTCTGAACGACGACCACCTGATCGCCCCGGAAGCCGAGGTCGCGGTTCAGCAGGAAGTCGAGTTGCTGGTAGATGACGAGGGTGCAGATGACGAGGGCGATGGAGAGGGTGTATTGCAGGACTACGAGGCCGCGCGTGAACGGGCTCGCGCCCTGCGCCCGCGCCGCGCCCTTGAGCACGCGCGCCGGCTGGAACCGAGAGAGGACGAGCGCCGGATAGCTTCCCGCGAGCAGGCCCACGACGGTGACGAGCGCGACGAGGACGAGCAGCCCGGCTCCGTCGTCGAGCCCGCCGAGCGTCAGGGCCTGCCCGGTGAGGGTGTTGAATGTCGGCAGCGCGAGCACGGCGAGGCCGAGGCCGACGAGCAGGGCCGCGACGCTCAGCAGCAACGCCTCGCCCCAGAACTGCCCCACGAGCTGGCCCCGGTGCGCGCCCAGCACCTTCCGCACGCCCACCTCGCGCGCCCGGCTCGTCGAGCGCCCGACCGAGAGGATGACGAAGTTGATGCACGCGATGACGAGCACGAGCAACGCGATACCCACGAGGAGGGTCGAGTAGAGCGGATTGTGCGGCGTCTCCTCGTAGTTCGTGCCGACCTCCGGGCTGAGGTGCACATCGCGCAGCGGCTGGAGGGCGAGGCGGAACGCTTCGTCGCCATCGGCGATGTAGCCGGCCTCGCGACGCTCCTCGATGCGCTCGGCGAACTGGACGGCGGTGAACGGCGGGAGCGCCCGCTCCAGCGCTTCCGGCGTCTGCCCGTCCGCCAGCAGCAGGTAGAGCGACGTGCGCCCGCCCCAGTCGTTGCTGCCGATGCGGATCGTGTCGTACTGCCGGAACGGGAGGAGAAGATCGAACTGGAGGCTGGACGTGGACGGGATCGGGGCGAGGACGCCGGACACGGTGAAGTCGTAGCGGTCGTCGCCGCGCTCGATGGTCAACGTCCGGCCGAGCGCGGCGGTGTAGTCGTCCTCCACATCGAGGAGGGACCGGGCCGCGGGCTCGGTGAGGACGACGCTCTGCGGGTCGTCCAGCGCCGTCGCCGCATCGCCCGCGAGGAGGGGGAAGGTGAACACGTCGAAGAACGTCGAGTCCGCCATCACCACATTCTCTGGAACGATTTGGTCGCCGCTCCGAACCCCGAGGATGCCCTTGACGACGCGCGTGAGCGTCTCGACGCCGGGGAACGTCGCGTCCATCTCGGGCGCGAGATCGGGCGGTATCAGGATGTGGTAGTCGAGGCCGCCGTCGGGATGCGTCTCCTCGATGAGCACGCGCTGGATGCGGTCGGCCTTCGCGTGGAACGTGTCGAAGCTCCACTCGTGGCGGACGAGCAGGAAGATCAGCAGGCAGCACGCCATCCCGACAGCGAGGCCGACGACGTTGATCGCTGCGTAGCCCTTCTGCCGGCGGAGCGTGCGGAGGGCGATGACGACGTAGCTCTTCAGCATGGGGAGATGAAGGATCAGGGATAAAGGACGAATGACTACTCGTAGCGCAGCGACTTCACCGGGTCCAGCGAGGCGGCGCGGACAGCGTGGACGCTCACCGTCGCCAGCGCGCCGGCCACCGTCAGCGCGCTCACGGCCAGGAAGATGCCGGGGCCGAGGTCGATCCGGTAGGCAAAGTCCTCCAGCCACCGCTGCATCAGGAGGTAGGCCACTGGCGAGGCGACGAGCGTCGCCAGCACGACCGGCTTGAGGAAGTCCGTCGAGAGCAGCCCGACAAGCCCCCCCACGCTCGCGCCGAGCACCTTCCGCACGCCGATCTCCTTTGTCCGCTGCTGCGCCGTGAACGCTGCTAGCCCGAACAGCCCGAGGCACGCGATCACGATGGCGAGGCTTGCGAAGAGCGTGAACAGTGTGGCAAACCGTTCGTCTTCCCGGTACTGCTGGTCGAACGCCTCGTCGGCGAACGCGTAGTGGAAGACGTTTCCGGGGAAGAGCCGGACGTACGCCGCCTCGACGGCGGAGATCGTACCAGGCAGGTCGTCCGCGCTCACCCTCAGGGAGATCTGCCCTCCGGCCTGGGTGAGGGTAAAGAAGGCGTTCTCGCGCGCCTCATGGGCGGAGGACCAGTTGACGTCCTTAAATACACCGACGATCTCTCCCTCCATACCCCCTATGACCACCATCTGGGCCACAGCGTCGGCCGGGGTGTCGAAGCCGAGGGCTTTGACGGCCGATTCGTTGGCGATGACGGGCATGGGCTCCCCTTCGAGCGTGGGGACAGAGATCCCCTCGAACCCCTTGCCGGCCACCAGCTCGAGGCCGTAAAGCCTGGCGAAGCTCGTGTCGATCCGCGTTCCGGCCCCTCCACGTTGGTGGACGGATCGGCCGCGGCTCTCCGAACGTTCGTGTACCATTGGAATCCCTGTCCGGGGACCGTGTTCGAGGTGGCAACCTGCCGGACGGATGGGACCTGGCGCAATGCCTGGGTCAACGTGCCGATGGCCTGCGCGTTGTCGACCTGTCCAGGCAGCACCCGGGGGCCGGGCACGGTGAGGACTTGCTCCAGATCCATACCCAGGTCCAGGTGGCGCATGTAATCGAGTTGCTGGTACACGATGGCTGTCCCCACCACCAGCACGACCGAGGCGGCGAACTGGAGCACGACGAGCCCCTGCCGCAGCCACAGCCGCGCGGCGAACGAGCCCGCCCTCCCCTTTAGCACAACCACCGGCCTGAACGAGGCGAGCACCAAGGCGGGGTACAGCCCCGCGAGCAGCGTGCCGGCACAGAACGTGGCGAAGAAGGCGGCCCATAGCCATGGGCTCTCCCACAACGGGAGCGCGAGTTGCGTGCCGGCCAGGGTGTCCACGAGCGGCTGGAACGCACGGGCGACCACGACAGCGAGCGCGACGGCCGCGAGGTTCGTGAGCGCCGACTCGACGAGGAACTGGGTCACGAGCTGTCCCCGTCGCGCCCCGACCACCTTCCGGACGCCCACCTCACGGGCGCGGTCGAGTGCGCGGGCCGTAGCGAGGTTGACGTAGTTGATGAGCGCGATGAGGAGCGTGACGATGCCGATGACCGTGAAGAAGTACACCGTCCGGTAGCTCCCCGTCACCGCCTCCGGCGCGAAGACGGCCCCGTTGAGGTGGACGTCTCGCAGGGGCTGCGCGTTCAGGTGAGCCGTGGTGTGGGTCTCTCGGAGATCGTCCCCCCGGTTGCTCATCAGCACGTCCGTGAGCTTCCGCTCGACCTCAGGCAGGTCTGCATCCCGGCGGAGCTGGACGTAAGTGTAGAAGTTGTGCCAAGTCCAGCCGCTCGTGGGGTCGCTGTAGTCGCTCTTCTGAAGGAGGTCCGCCATCGGGAGGAGGACGTCGAACTGGAGGTGCGAGTTGGCTGGGATGTCGCGGAAGACGCCGTTGACGCGGAAGGCACCGCTGATCCACCCGGTCACATCGAGCACCTGTCCGAGGGCGTCCTCAGAGCCGAAGTACTTCCGCGCCGCCGATTCGGAGAGGAGGAGCGTGCCGGGCTCGGCGAGTGCCTGCGCCGTATCGCCCGTGACGAGCGGGTAGGAGAACATCTGGAGGAACGCGGGGTCGGCGTAATACACCCGCTCCTCCTGGAACGCCTTATCCGGCTGTGCGGGGTTGGAAAGGATGGGATGCGTGTAGTCCGGGTGGAGCCGGGCGAAGCGTTCGATTTCGGGCACCTCCTGCGCCAGGGCAGGCCCCATCGCGTACCCGCCCAGCCCATCGACCTCCGCCGCCTCCCCATTCCGAGCCACCGTCTGGGTGATGCGATAGAGGTCGGAGGCGTTCGCGTTGAAGCGATCGAAGCTGTACTCGAAGGCGACGTACTGGAAGATGATGAGGCAGCCTGCCAAGCCGAGCGTGAGCCCGGCGACGTTGATGAAGGCGTAGCCTTTCTGGCGAGCCAAGTGGCGGAGCGCGACGGTGAGGTAGTTCTTCAGCATGGCAGGCAGGGGTTATTCGTGACGGAGCGCCTTCACGGGGTCGGACGTGGCGGCGCGGAAGGCCTGCCCGCTCACCGCCGCGAGCGCGATCATGAGTGCGATCCCGCCGGCGAGGAGGAAGACCCCCGGCCCGAGCCCGATGCGGTAGGCGAAGTCGCTCAGCCAGCCGCTCATCACGACGTAGGCCACCGGCACGGCGAGCACGAACCCGACGACCACGAGCCGCGCGAACTCGCCGGCGAGGAGGCGGACGATCTGCGGCACGCTGGCACCGAGCACCTTCCGCACGCCGATCTCCTTCCGCCGCCGCTCGGCCGTGTAGGCCGCCAGCCCGAAGAGGCCGAGGCACGCGATGAAGATGGCGACGCCGGCGAAGAACGCGAAGAGCTGCCCAAGCCGCTCCTCGTCCCGGTAGAGCCGGTCGAAGTCCTCGTCGAGGAATTTGTAGTCGAAGGCGTAGCCGGGGGCGAACCGCTCCCACGTCGCGCGGAGGTGGTCGAGTGCGGCGGCGTGCCCGCCGGGGGCCGTCCGCACCGCCACGATTCCGAACCACGGGATGTAGTTGAGGACGAGCGGCTGGACCTCCTGGTGGAGCGACTGGAAGTGGAAGTCCTCGGTCACGCCGATGATCTGCCCCATCGGCCGGTCCCACGCCCGGAACGGTGCCCCGACGGCCTCCTCCGGCGTCAGCCCGAGCTTCCGTACCGCCGTCTCGTTGAGGACGTACGTGTCGAGCGTGTCCGTGGCGATGGCGTCGGAGAAGAAGCGCCCGGCGACGAGCTTGATGCCGAGCACGTCGAGGTAGCCCGGGCCGGCAGGGATGGTCCAGAAGCTCTCGCCCCGTTCGTCCTCGCCCGCTTGTCCCGGCCAGTTATAGTCGCGGTTCGTCCCGGTCCGCCCCGGCAGCGCGCCGGATTCCGCGACAGCGAGGATGCGCGGGTCGGCGGCGAGCTCGGCGGCGAAGGCGTCGTAGCGCTCCCAGACCGGCCGCGGCGGGCTCACGAAGAGGACCTGTTCCTGCTGAAACCCGAGGTCCTGGCCCTGCATGAACCGGAGCTGGTTGTACACCGTCAGCGTCGCGACGATGAGGAAGGCGGAGATGGCGAACTGGAACACGATGAGGCCCTTCCGGAAGATCGCTGCCCCCTGCCCCCGATCCACTTCGCCTTTGAGCACACGCGCCGGACGGAACGCGGCGAGGTAGAACGCCGGGTAGCTCCCCGCTACGAGGCCCGCCCCGAGGCCGAGCGCGACGAGACCGAGCACCGTCGTGGCCTGCCGCATGTCGAGCCGGGCGGCCCCGCCGATGGCGTCGTTGAAGAACGGGAGCGCGAGCGCGGCAAGGGCGCCGCCGACGCCGATCGCGAGCACGCTCAGCAGCACCGACTCGCTCAGGAACTGCCCGACGAGCTGGCCACGCCGCGCCCCGATGGCCTTCCGCACGCCGACTTCCTTCGCGCGCTGCCCGGCCCGCGCCGTCGCGAGGTTGGTGAAGTTGACGCACGCGATCAGCAGGATCAGCAGGCCGATTGCTCCGAACGTCCAGAGGTAGCGGACGCTGCGGTGCGGGCCGTCGTCGTAGGTGAGCCCGGTGTTGAAGTAGATGTCGCTGAGTGGCTGAAGGACTGCCGAATATGTGCCCGCGTCGTCGCCGAAGCGGGCGCGGGATTCGGCCGTGATCTTCTCGCTGAGCGCGGCCGCGTCCGTGCCGGGCCGGAGGAGGAGGTAGGTGTGGTAGTTATAGTTTGTGAAGTCGGTCAGCGCGTCTGCCCCCTGGAACTCCTCGACGAGTCGGAACGGGGCGAGCGCGTTGAAGGTGAAGTGCGAGTTGTCTGGCACGTCTGCCATTACGCCCGTCACCGTCAGGGTGAAGGCGTCGTACTGCACCGTCTGCCCGACGGGGTCGGTGCGGCCGAAGAGGGAGGCGGCCGTGCTCTCGGTCAGGACGAGGCTGTACTTCTCGTCGAGCGCGGTCGCCGGGTCGCCGCGCAGGAGCGGGAAGGTAAACGTCTCGAAGAAGCCGGAATCGGCGAGGGCGAGGCTCTCCACCTTACGAACGGTCCCGTCGGGGAGACGGAGAAACGGGCTCCGGAAGTTCTCGATGCGGACGGCGCGCTCGACTTCGGGAAACGACGCTGTGATGAGGGGAGCGAAGCCGGCGGCGGAGTTGGCGTACTGCTCGCCTTCGTCCTGCATGTAGGTGAGCCGTACGATCCGATCGCCCCGCTCGTGGAAGCGGTCGAAGCTCCGTTCGTGCTGGATGAAGAGCACGATGAGGAAGCAGAATGCGAGCCCGAGCCCGAGCCCGCCGACATTGATGAGGGTATAGCCGGGCCGCTTCCGGAGCGTACGGAGGGCGATGCGGAGGTAGTTCTTGAGCATGCGAGCAGAGGCGTGGTGGAGGCGGGTCTATCCTTCTACAAGCGATATGCCACCCCCTCCGGCCCGCTCAAATCGGCTTCGCGCGCGCAATCTCCGGGATCAGGCCTCACGCCGGTGTGCGCCAGCGCACAGCGGATGTGCGGGAGCGCGCACCGGCGCAGCCCACTGTGATAGGCGACCTATTCGTAGCGCAGCGTCGTGACCGGGTCGGCGGTGGCGGCGCGGAAGGCGTGGAAGCTGACCGTCGCCAGCGCAATCGTGAGCGCGAGCACCCCGGCCAGCACGAACGGGCCAGGCCCGACCGTCACCTGATACGCGAAGGCCCCGAGCCACTGCTGTGCCGCGAAGTACGTCACCGGCGCCGCGACGACGAACGCCACCAGCACGAGCCGGACGAAGTCTTTCGAGAGGAGCGCGACCAGCGCCGGCACGCTCGCGCCGAGCACCTTCCGAATGCCGACCTCTTTCTTCCGCTGCTCGGCCGCATACGCCGCGAGCGCGAATACGCCGAGGCACGCGATCAGCACGGCGAGGATCGAGAACGCCCCGGCGACGCGGCTCAGGTTCTCCTCCGCCTTGTAGAGCTTGTCGAGCTCCTGATCCACGAAGAGGAATTCGAACGGCCGGTCGGGCAGGAATGTCTTCCATGTGCTCTCGATGGCGGCGAGCGTGCCGCGCACGTCGTCGGGCGTGATGCGGATGGCGAGGTAGCGGCCCAAGAACCCCATCTGCCCGTCGCCCATCCGGTCGAGGACGAACGGCGCGATGGGCTGGTGGAGCGAGGCGAAGTGGAAGTCCTCCGTCACGCCGACCACGCGGCGCTGGAGCTCGCCGTTCTGCCCCGCCGGTCCCATGCTCCGCCCGACCGCGTCCTCGGCCGAGGCCCAGCCCAACCGCCGCACCATGCTCTCGTTGATGATGACGCCAGGGCCGGGGTCGCGGCCCTCCTCGTAGTCTCGCCCCGCCGCCATCCGAATGCCGAAGGTCTTGGCGAAGTCGTTGTGGACGAGCATGCGGGGGAACTGGACGGTCTCGGTGAAGCCTTCAGGCTGGTACGTGTTCGTCTGGTATTTGCTGCCGAGCACGTCCTCGGCGACCGTCACGGCCTGCACGCCGCGCTGCTGGAGGAGCGCGTCTTTGATCGCGTCGTACTGCTGCGTGGCGGGCGTCCGCAGGATCGGCACCATCACCACCTGCTCCGTGTCGAAGCCGAGCCGGGCGCTCCGTAGGTAGTCGAGTTGCTGGAGGGCCACGAACGTCCCGGCGATCAGTGCGATCGAGATGCCGAACTGCGTCACCACGAGCCCGCGCCGCAGCACCTCCGATGCTCCGCCCGACGTGCCCGTCCGCAGCGAGCCTTTCAGCACGCGCGCCGGCTCGTAGCGCGCGAGCACGAACGCCGGATACATCCCCGCCAGCACGCCCACGGTGAGCGCCACGACGAGGAGCACCGGCAGCAGCCACGGCAGCACGAACGGGTTCAGCGTCAGCGACTTGTCCGCCATGCCGTTCAGCACGGGCAGCAGCAGCCACACGAGCGGGAGCGCGACGACGAGCGCCGCGAGGCTCAGCAGCACCGACTCGCTCAAAAACTGCCCGACGAGTTGGCTCTTGAGCGCGCCCACCGCCTTCCGCATCCCGACCTCTTTCGCCCGGCTCATCGAGCGCGCGGTGGCGAGGTTCATGAAATTGATGCACGCCGTCAGCAGCACGAAGATCGCGATGACGGCGAAGACATAGACGTAGAGCACGTCGCTGTTGGGCCGGATCTCGAAGTCGAGCCGGGAGTGGAGGTGGATGTCGGTGAGCGGCTGGAGGTAGAGGTGCGACTGCGCCTTGATGATGTCGGGCCAGTTCTGGTCGACGAAGTCGGGGAACTGCGCCTCGAGGGCGGCGGGGTCGGCGTTCTCGCGGAGGAGGACGTAGGTCCACGCGGGGTTCCAGTACCAGTTGAAGTCGAGGATGCCCGGATTCTGCCCGTAGACCGACGTGCGCAGCGTCGAGAACGAGGCGAGGAAGTCGAACGTGAAGTGCGAGGTCGGGGGGATTTCGGCGAGCACGCCCGTCACCTCCAGCGGGTACTGCCCCTCGAACATCAGCGTCTTGCCCATCGGGCTGGCGTCGCCGAAGTAGCGCTGCGCCGCCGCCTCGGTCAGCACGACGGTATTCGGCCGGTCGAGCGCGGTCGCGCGGTCGCCCTCGACGAAGGCGAAGTCGAACACGTCGAAGACGGTCGAGTCGGCGAAGAAGAAGCCCGCCTCGTTGAACGAGCGTACCGCGCTGCCCGGCGGCTCATAGCTGAGCGAGAGCGTCGGCGACTGGAGGTTGAAGAACCGCACCGCCGCCTCCACGAACTGCGGGTACGTCTCCGCCACGGCGGCCCCCACGGGGAGCGGCTGGCTCGCCGATTCCTCCGCCCCTTCGATCACCTCGACCATGCGGTAGATCCGGTCGGCCTGCGCGTGGTGGCGGTCGAAGCTCAGCTCGTCGCGGACGTAGAGCGCGATGAGTACGAAGCACGCGATCCCGACGGCGAGCCCGAAAACGTTGATCGCGGCGTAGCCCCGCTGCCGACGGAGGTTGCGGACGGCGACTTTGAGGTAGTTCTTCAACATGGTCGGCGCGTCTAAAGCGTGGGGCAGACGGCGATGGGCAGGACGTGCCTCTGCGGGGAGCTAATTTTTTAGCATAGAGCTCGGTACGTGGCTAGGGGCCGAAAAGGTGCAGGTGGTGTTGTGGAGCCGCCTTTATTCGTAACGGAGAGCCTTCACCGGATCTGAGGTGGCAGCGCGGAGGGCGTGGACACTCACCGTCACGAGCGCCACCCCGAGCGTGAGCACGCCGGCGACGAGGAACGTGACGGGCCCGAGCGCGATGCGGTACGCGAACCCCTCGAGCCAGTGGGCCATGGCGAACCACGCCACGGGCGCGGCCACGACGAAGCCGACGAGGACGAGCCCGGCGAAGTCGCGGGCGAGGAGCACCACGAGGTCGGATACGCTCGCGCCGAGCACCTTCCGCACGCCGATCTCCTTCGTGCGCCGCGCCGCCGCGAGTGCCGCGAGCCCGAACAGGCCGAGGCACGCGATGAGCACGGCGAGCCCCGCCGCCACGCGCACGATCTGGCCCAGCCTCGCTTCCTGCCGGTACTGCGCGTCGAGCGCCCCGTCGAGGAAGCTGAACGCGAATGGCTGCTCGGGCGCCACCTGCTTCCACACCGCTTCGAGTCGACCGAGCGCGGCGGACACGTTGCCCGGTGCGAGGCGCACGGCTAGGTCGATGGCCGTCTCGCCCTCGAAGTTCACGTTGCTGGCCCCGCGAAGGACGAGGTCCGGCTTCGGCGTCAGGACGACGGGGCCGATGGGCACGTGGAGCGAGGCGAAGTGGAAGTCCTTCACCACGCCGAGGATCTCGTGGTCGGGGAACGACGCCCCCGGCAGCCGCTTCCCGACAGCCTCGGCCGGCGTCCACCCGTAGGCCCGCGCGAGCGCCTCGTTGACGACGATCCCGCGCGCGGTGTCGGCCGGGATCGCCCGCGAGAACGTCCGCCCGGCCGCCATCTCCATGCCCATCGTCTCGGTGAAGTCGTACCCGGCGAAGTTGGCGAAGAACTCGCGGTAGCTCCCGTCGTCGGCGTCGTAGCCGACCTCGGCCCACGGCTCGTCGAATCCGAAGGCGGCGGCGGTCACATCCACGAAGCCGGGCTCGCGCAGGAGCGCCTCGCGGAGCCGCTCGTAGACGGCGAGGCCGTCGCGGAAGCCGCCCGTCGTGGGAAGGAGCACGACCTGCGCTTTCTCGAACCCGAGCGGCTTCGACCGGAGGTAGTCGAGCTGCCGCGTCATGAGGAGCGTGCTGGCGACGAGGAAGATGGCGAGGGCGAACTGCGTCACCACGAGCGCGCGGCGCAGCACGCTGCGGTCGCCCCGGATCTGGAGGCGGTCGCGGAGCGCCTCCACCGGCCGGATCCGGGCGAGCACGACGGCCGGGTAGCTCCCCGCCACGAGCGCGATGAGCCCGACGAGCGCGACGGCGAGCCCGACCGTGCCCGCGTCGAGCCGGAAGCGCAGGCTGGTCCCGGCGAGCCCGTTGAAGAAGGGCAGCGCGACGACGGCGAGCGCCACGCCCACGACGAGCGCGGCGAGCGTCACCACGAGCGCCTCGCCCCAGAACTGCCGCATGAGCTGGCCGCGCTGCGCCCCGACCGCCTTCCGCACCCCGACCTCTTTCGCCCGCTGCATCGACCGGCTCACGGAGAGCGTCACGAAGTTGACCCCGGCAATGAGCAGGATGAGGAGGGCGAGCCCGGCGAGGATGGCGGGGTAGGCCGGATCGCTCGTCGGCTCCAGCCCCGGCGGGAGGGCCGGGTCGAGGTGGATGTCGGCGAGCGGCTGGAGGTGGAACGCGTAGGCTTCGGGCCCGTCTTCGAAGAGGTCCGGGCGCACGCGCTGGATGAGCGTCGGCAGCTTGGCTTCGAGCGCAGCGGCCGAGGTGCCCTCACGCAGCAGCACGTACGTCTCCGGGTAGACCTGCTGCCACGCGTCCCACGCCCCGTCGCGGAAGATGCCGAGGCTGCGCTCGAACGGGACGAGGACGCCGAACTGCACGCTGGAATTCGCCGGCGGCGCAGCCGCCACGCCGGTGACGGTGAACGTCTGCGGCTCGCCCCCCACCCGAATCTCCAGCGTCTGCCCGAGCGGGTCGTCGTCGCCGAAATACTTCTGCGCGATGGGCTCCGAGAGCACCACGTTGTGCGGGTCCGCGAGCGCCGTCGCCGGGTCGCCGTCGAGCAGCGGGAAGCTGAACACGTCGAAGAAGGCGGGGCCGGCGAGGTGGATCCGCTCGGCGAACTGCGCCGGGCCGCGGCGGACGCGGTCGGTGAAGGCGTAGAGGCGGACGGCGTGCTCGACCTCCGGGAAGTCGGTGTCGAGCCGGTCGGCGAGGGGCAGCGGCGTCGAGACGTTGACGAAATCCGCCCCGTCCTCGTGCTCCTCCAGCCACACCCGGTGGATCCGGTCGGCACGTTCGTTGAACCGATCGTAGGTCAGCTCGTGGCGGACGTAGAGCGAGAGGAGGAACGCCGTCGCGATGCCGAGCCCGAGCCCGACCACGTTGATGGCCGTCGTACCCCGCTCGCGGCGGAGCGTCCGGAAGGCGACGACGAGGTAGTGTTTCAGCATGAGTGACTCACTCGTAACGGAGGGATTGGACGGGATCGGCCGTGGCGGCGCGGAGGGCCTGCGTGCTCACGGTCAGCAACGCGACGGCGAGCGCGAGCACACCGGCCAGCAGGAAGACGCCCACGCCGAGGTCGGTGTGGTAAGCGAAGCCGGCCAGCCAGTCCCGCATAGCGAGGTACGCGAGCGGCACCGCGACCACGAACGCGATGCCGACGAGCTGGAGGAAGTCCTTCGAGAGGAGGGCGACCAGGCTCGGCACGCTGGCGCCGAGCACCTTCCGCACACCGACCTCCTTCGTCCGTTGCTCGGCCGTGAACGCTGCCAGCCCTAGCAGGCCCATGCAGCCGATCAGGATCGCAAGCCCAGAGAAGGCCAGGAACATTCGGCCCAGACGTTGCTCGGCCTCATACTGCGCCCCGAGGCGCTCGTCCAGAAACGTGTACTCGAAGGGCGTGTCGGGAGCGAACGCCTCCCATTCGGCCTTCAGGAGCCGAAGACTGCGATCCAGCTCCGTCCCCGAGACGCGCACCACCACGTACGAGTCCGAGATGTCGTACGACTGCGAGGCGTTGTGGAACAGCGCGAACGGTGTGACCGGCGCGTGGAGTGTCGCGAAGTTGAAGTCCTTCACTACGCCGATGACCTCGTACTCCGCGTTGTCCCCACCGGGATACGTGATGGCCCGGCCAACGGGGTTCTCCCAGCCGAAGGCCCGCACGGCGGCCTCGTTCACGATCACACCGGCGGCGTCCGCCGCGTAATCCCTGGAGAACCCTCGTCCCTGGACGAGCTCGATGTCGAGGGTGGAGAGGAAGTCCTCATCGGTCATGTACGAGATGAGCGCGCGTTGCGCATCGCCCCGCCCCTCCGCCGTGTAGGAGTCCTCGAACCCGCCGTCGGGAGGGACGCCGGTGGAGAGGGAGGCGGCGAGGATATCGGGGCGCTCCTTCAGCCGCTCCTTGAACGCTTCGGCCTGACCGTGCAGGCGGTCGTTCTCGTTCGAGATCACCACCACCCCGTCTCGGTCGAAGCCGAGATCGGCCGTGCGGAGGAACGTCATCTGCTGCCGGACCACGAGCGTGCAGGCGATCAGCCCGATCGTCGTCACGAACTGGAACACCACCAGCCCGTGGCGCAGGTGCCGACTCTTTCCTCCCGGCCGGAACGCGCCTCGGAGTGCCTGGATGGGCTGGAACGACGACAGGTAGAACCCCGGATAGCTCCCGGCGAGCAGGCCGACGAGCACGGTGATGCCTGCCAGCGCCACCGGCAGCCACGCCGGCTGGAACAGGTCGAACCGGAGCGCCTTCCCCGAGACCTGATTGAATGGCCCGATGCACACGGCCACCAGCCCGAGGGCGAGGGGGAGGGCGAGGGCGCTGAACACGAGCGACTCCACCAGGAATCGGCCGGCGAGCGTCGACCGGTTGGAGCCGAGCGCCTTTCGTATCCCGACCTCCCGAGCCCGCGTGGTAGCCTGCGCCGTCGCCAAGTTCGTGAAGTTGATGCAGGCGATGAGCAGGATGAAGGCGGCGACGGTCGAGAACAGGAGCACGTACACGCGATTCCCGACCAGCCCCACGCGGTTGCCGATGGCGGCCGAGCCGAGGTAGACGTCCCCCATAGGCTGGAGCACGAAGGCGAAGTGGCCGCCCGACGCGACGAGCTCGTCGTAGGAGAAGCCGACGCGCTCGAACGCGGGGGACCCGTACTCCCGCACGACGGCGGTCACCTTGGTCTGCACCGCCGGAAGCGACGCGCCCGCCCGCAGCTTTACGTAGGTGGCCACTTGCATCCAGACCCAGCTCCAGTCGAAGTGCGCGACCTCGGGGTGCGACGCCATCGACGTCAGCATATCGAACTGGATGTGGGAGTTGGACGGCTCCTGCATGATCCCCGTCACCCGGAAGGCGGGGTCGTACGGGTGACGGCCGAAGACGAGCTTCGCCTCCCCGAGGGTGAGCACTTGGCCGAGCGCAGGCGCGTCGCCGAAGTACTTCCGGGCGGCCGTCTCCGTCAGGACTACACTGTTCGGCATCGCCAGGGCGGTCCGGGGGTCGCCGACGAGCAGCTTGAAGCTGAAGAAGCCGAAGAAGTTGGAGTCGGCCGCGACGATGTGGCGCTCGTCGAAGAACGCCTCTCCGTGGCGCACCACGGTGTGGGAGACGGGGTAGAGCCGCGTCGCGGCGGTGACCTCCGGGATCTCCTGGGCGAACCGCGCGGCCAGTGGCGGCGGCGTTCCCGGCCCGACGCCCGCGTTGCCGTTCCAGTCGAAATCCCAGTTCACCCGGTAGGTGACGGCGGCATCCCGCTGGAAACGGTCGTAGCCCGTCTCGTCGCGCACCCACAGCGCGATGAGGAGGCAGCAGGCGATCCCGAGGGCGAGGCCGGCGATGTTGATGAACGAGAAGGCCTTCCGTTTGGCGAGGTTCCGGAAGGCGATTTTGAGGTAGTTCGTCAGCATGGGCGTTATTCGTAGCGGAGGGCTTCCGTCGGGTTCTTCCGCGCCGCGCGAAGGGCC